>JAXDPG010000030.1:0-3694 GCA_034668485.1 Sphingomonadales bacterium | reverse complement strand
GCGAGCAGGACGTCGCCCAGCTGGATGGTGTCGCCCGCCTCTCCGGCGAGCTTCTCGACGACGATCTTGTCTCCGGCGGCGACGCGATACTGCTTGCCGCCCGTGCGCACGACTGCGAACATGGCTTTTTCCAAATCTTCTAATGCTGTCCGCGCAAATCGTCGGCCGCGGCCGAACCCCCGCGCGGGAACCGGGCTGCTACCGAAGCGGGCCCGGAGTGTCAATGTCTCTCGTCACCCCGGCGGAGGCCGGGGTCCCAGCGAGAATAGTCTCAGTCCCTCTCCCTGGGACCCCAGCCTTCGCTGGGGTGAGGGCCTGTCGGGGCCGTCAGTGCCGATGCTCGCGCTTCAGCCGATAGCGGCCCCTGGCGACCGTATCGAACAGGCCCGAGATGGCGGGGTGGTCGACCGGCTCCTCGCTCTCGTCGGCGAGCAAATTCTGCTGGCTGACATAGGCGGTGTAGGAGGATTCCCCGTTCTCGGCGAGGAGATGATAGAAAGGCTGGTCCTTGGCCGGGCGGATGTCCTCGGGGATCGCCTCATACCATTCGTCGCTGTTGGCGAAGACCGGATCGACGTCGAAGATGACGCCGCGAAAATCGAACAGGCGGTGCCTGACCACCTCGCCGATGGCGAAGCGGGCATGGGCCACCGGCGGCGCCAGCGGCGCCGGAGCGGCGGTTCCGGCGAAGAATCGGTCGGGCCTGTCCATGGCGCCAATGTAGGCCCTGGCGCGGGCCAGGCAAGCCGAGCCGGCGGGCGCGGAGCCCTTGGCAAGGCCGGACGCTTGGGCTAAGCGCCCCGCCAGTCGACCGGCCCCAGGCACCAGCCAAGGGCCATCCCCCCTACGGAGAGGTGCCGGAGTGGTCGATCGGGGCGGTCTCGAAAACCGTTGAGCCCGCAAGGGTTCCGAGGGTTCGAATCCCTCCCTCTCCGCCACTACTTCCAAGCGCCGCCCTCCGCCTGCCGGTTAACCGCAGAGTTTCTTGCGGCAGCCGCGTTAGCGCGCTCCGGGTTACCCGTTATTGCTCAAAATGCGCCTGAGGCGGCGCAGCTGAGCGGGAGAAAACCGCTCAAACGTAAGGAGTTACGCCGAATTCGGGAGGGTCCGCCGCGGGGCTGGCGGCGATCGGGACGAAATCGGTCCTAAACATTTTCGCGCTCCGCCGGATCATAGCATCGGCAAGGCCCGACGTCAGATCGGGGCGGGGTAGCGGAAGGGCGTCAACATGGTCGCGATTTTCTCTGGCAACGGGCTCGGTTATCAGCGCGGTTCGTCGTCCGTGCTCGGCGGGTCCGGCACGCTCGGCTCGGCGGCGTTCGGGCGCGGCGGCGACAATGTCTACGTCAATGCGGCCACCGGCAACCTCGTCGTCGACCGCAAGGACGAGTTCCTCGTCGGGCGCGGCCCCGACACGCTCTACGCCCAGACCTACAACAGCATGGCAGCCCCCGCTTACAGCTGGGCGCAGAGCATCAACCGGGTCCTCGCCGACTTCACCGGCGCGACCAACGCCGCCGGCAGCACCGTCACCCGCGGCGACGGCGACGGCCACGGCACGGTCTACACCTACGACGCCGCCCGCGGCGCCTATCTGAGCAATGAGGGCGGCGGCTCCTACGACGAGATACGCTTTTCCGGCGGCGTCTGGACCTGGACCGACGGCAACAGCCGGACCGTCGAGACCTATACGGCGCTCGCCGGAGCCCCCGGCTACCAGTTCCTCGCGACGCTCGCCGATGCCGACGGCAACCTCCAGAGCTACACCTGGAACGCCAACGGCACGCTGCAAAGGATCACCAGCGCCAATGGCGACTATAGCGAGTTCACGCTCGCCAACGGCCTGCCGACCCAGATAACGACCTATTATTCGACCGGCGCCGGCACCGCCGCGCTGACCCGCACCCGCTACGTCTGGGATTCGCTGAGGCGGTTGACCAGCGTCACCGTCGACCTCAGCCCGAACGACAATTCGGTCGCCGACGGCAAGAGCTACACCAACAGCTACACCTATCAGGGCACCACCACGCGGATCGCGTCGATCACCCAGACCGACGGCTCGAGCCTGACCATCACCTACGATTCGCTCGGCCGCGTCGCCACTCTGACCGAGCTTGCCAGCGCCGGAGTCAGCCGCACGACCACGCTCGGCTACGGCGCCAACTACACCAACGTCACCGACGCCAACGGCCAGGTGACCCGGCTCGATTATGCGGCGGCCGCCAATTTCGCCACTCCGGTCGACGCCTGGGCCTCGAGCAACGTCACCAAGGAAACCGCGACCATCGGCGGCTCGGCGGCGACCAATTTCACCGTCCAGTCGACCGCCTGGTCGGCGATCAGCCAGGGCGTCGCGGTGGCGGCGGGCGACACGGTGACCTTCGGGGTGACCATGCAGGCGGTCGGCACGGTGACGTCCCAGTCGCTCGGCCTGTACAGCGACATTGACGGCTGGGGCGCCGCCGGCATCTCGTCGGCGCGGATCGTCTCCGGCCCCGGCCAGCTCGTCGAGGCGGTCGGCGGCCTCTGGACGGTGACCGGCCTGTCGACCACCCAGGGCACAAGGATCGAGGTGACGCGGACCTACACGACGGCTCAGAATGCCGGCGCCTATCTCTATTTCGACCATCCCGGCGGCTACCGGGCGGGGACGTCGCTGACCCTCGCCGACATCAGCCTGATGAAAAGCGCGACCGCGGCCCCCGTGTCGCTGCTGGACCTCAACAACTGGTATTCGGCCGGTGTCACCCGGACGGCGGCCGGCACGATCGACGGCGCCGCCGCCTACAAATATGCGGTGCAGGCCGCGGGCGGATGGTCGGCGGTCTATGCGGGCATGGCGGCGAAGAAGGGCGACAGCTACAGCCTTTCGCTCAGCCTCCAGGCTTCCGACGGCTATACCAGCCAGAGCTTCGGCCTCTACGGCGACGGCGACGGCTGGGGCAGCGCCTCCGGCTCGACCGCGCGCATCGTCTCCGGCCCGGGCACGCTCAGCCAGGCGGCCGGCGGCCTGTGGACGATCAGCGGCCTCTCGGCGACCCAGGTCACCCGGGTCGAGATCATCCGCAACTACGAGCAGGACGAGAGTGGCGGCGCCTATATCTACGCCGACCTTCCGGGCAATTTCCGGGCCGGCGCGTCGATGACGATCGCCGCGGCCTATCTCACCAAGCGGATGGTCGAGCCGGCCGCCGCCCGGCAGCTGGTCAAGATCACCGCGCCGCCGGCTTATGCGGGCGCCCCCGCGCAGACCGTCCAGTTCGGCTATAACGACAAAGGCGACCTGATCTCGGTGACGGACGGAGCCGGCAGCGCCGCGACCTACGCCTACGATTCCTCGGGCAATCTGATCAGCGAGACCGACCGGCTCGGCAACGTCATCACCCGCACCTACGGATCGAAGAACGAGCTGCTCACCGAGACGCGCTACGGTTCCAATGCCGGCTCGGCCGACGCCGCGCTGACCACCCGTTATGCCTACGACGCCGAGAACCATTTGCGGTTCATCATCGGCGCCGAGGGCAACGGCACCGAGTATCGCTACACGGCGAGCGGCGAGATCGAGTATCAGATCGAATATCCGGAGCATTTCTACGACGTCAGCGCGATGGCGCCGACGGCGCCGCTCAGCGAGGCGACCCTCAACGCGGCCCTCGCCGGAATCGCCGACAAAAGCTCGATCAAGATCACCTAC
>JAXDPG010000029.1:0-4396 GCA_034668485.1 Sphingomonadales bacterium | reverse complement strand
GGCGGTGCGGTAGCGGCAGACCAGCACTTCCTCCTCCGCCCCGGCCGCGAGCGCGCAGCCGACCCGGTCGCTGTCGCGCCACATCAGCTGGGTGTAATGGCCGACGTCGGCATAGTCGCCGGTCGAGCTGTTGTCGGGGAAGCGGCCGGGGCGGAAAAACTTCTTCTCCTCGATCCAGCCCTCGACCATCTTCTCGGGCGCGTAGGCGCCGCGGGTCCCCGCCCACAGATTCTCGCCCTGGGGATCGTCCTCCCCAGTGTCTCCCTCATGCTCGAAAGCGCCGGCGGCGGCGAGCTCGCCACCCCAGCGCGCGGCCTCGGCCGCCAGCGCCGGATCCCAGGCGAGCGGGGCGATGCCCTGCGCGCTGCGCTCGCGATTGTGGGCGGCGAGCAGGCGCGCGTCGAGGCTGGTCAGTCGCCCGGTGCCTCCGATCAGCAGCGGCGCGGCAAGGACGAGCGCCGCCGCCGCCGCCAGCCGCGCTCTCCCGCCCGATGCTTTGCCGTTCGCCACCATAGGGCGCGAGTGTCGCCGATCGGGCTTAGCACAGCCTTGCCGGCGAAGGTTGAGGCGGCGTTAGCCTATTCGGCCGCTTCGGCCGCTTCGCCCCCGAACAATGGCGTCGGCGCCGGCGCGACTTTCTCCGCCTTCGCCACTCCCGAGCCGTCGGCGGCGCCGCGGCGGCGCTTGAAGCGGCCTTCGACCTCGGCGCCGGCGGCGACGCTGAGGCTCTCGTAGAGGATGTCGCCGGTCACCCGGGCGCTCGCCTCGAGGGTCAGGGTCGCGGCCTCGACCGCGCCGTCGACCAGTCCGGCCAGCCGCGCCTCGACGGCAATGATATTACCGCGCACCTCGCCGCTCTCGCCCTGGGTCAGGGCGCCGCACCGCACGTCGCCATTGACCTTGCCGTCGAGGTGAAGCTCGCTCCCGGTATCGATGTCGCCGGTGATCGTGACCTCGCTACCGAGATAGGAAAAATTGCCGCCGCCGCCGCCCGGCGCCGCGGCCGCCTTGCCGCCCTTGAGGAACATGGTCCGACCCTCCCGGGAGGCATCATGACACATTGGCGACCCGGATCAAGGGACCGATTCCCGGGCCGGGCGAGCAGGGTTTCACCCAAAGCACCGAAGCACCAAAGAAGCTGGCGAGCCCCTGTTGTCGGAGACTGCACGATGATCCTGACTGGAGCGACGCCGTCGCTCCGGGAAGAAGAAACGTCATCAGGCAGGCATGATCGGCGCCCGCCGCCTCGGTCTCTTTGGTGCTTTGGTGCTTTGGGTGAAACCAGAGCTCGAGCGCGGGAAATGGGAACAGGCGGATTCCCCTCAGCCCGAAACGATAATGGGGGCCGGTGTCGCCACCGGCCCCCACTTGTCCCAGCCTTGACTGCCGTCGCTGGGTGGCGCGGCCATCTCGCGCTGGGCGGCTTCGGGATCGCGCCGAGGGCATGAAGCCCTCGCCGCTTTCCCTGGGTCCCGGAGCGAGGCTCGCGCCCCGTTCGGGCCCCGGTGGGTGTCGGAGAGAAGCCCGAAAGCCTCTCGCCGACCCCGTCGGGTCGCGGATGCGAAGCCAGAAGGCCCCGCCGCCATCTCCCTCGGCGGACCCGGCCGGGCCGAAGCCTGGCCGTTTCCTGAGGGTTCGCATCGAGGCCGAAGCCTCTCCGGTCGCCCTTCGCAAAGCGCCGGGCCGAGGAGTCCCATCAAAGTAGTACTTCGATGGAGGCCCAGAAGCCTTCCGCCTTGCCGGAGCCTCTCGAGGCCGAAACCCCTCGACACCCCGTTCGGGTCGCGGCTCGGACCGAAGCCTCCACCGTCTCCCTGCCGGCTCGGACCGCGGGGCGATTCCCGCAGCCTTCACCGGTTCGGCCGATCCTCCAGGCTCCCGAGGGAACCGTTCGGTCCTGCCATGGGGACTTCGTGAAATCCCGCCTCGCATCCGCTTGCGCTTATGCGGGCGCGGCTTCGTCCGCCCCCTGCGCCTTCCGCTTCCGGCGCCAGCGTCCTTGGGGGAGCGACGGCGCCTTCTGCCTGGGCATCGCGGCCTTGGGCTTGGCGGGTCCGTTTCCGGTCCGCCGCGCTTTCCGGCCACTTAGGCAAGCTGTCAGCTTTCCCCGATTCGGGGAAGGGGCAAGCGCCTGTGGATAACGAGGATAACGGGGGTAGTTTTAACGTCGATCAATTCTTGCCGTCGCCGTCGCCGTCGCCCCGGCCGCGGCGCGGCTTGGCTTCGGTCGATTCCCAGGCGTCCAGCGTCCGCCGCGCCATGTCGAGCGCGAGCTTGCGCAGCGAGTCGCCGAGCCTGATCGCTTCCTGCCCGGCGTCGCCGGCCGCATCGGCGGCGGCGGCCGTCGCCCGCTTCGTCGCCGGCGGATCGCGCAGCGCCGCCGCTGCCGCGAGCAAAGCGGCCGCCACCGTCTCGCTCACCGCCGGCTGCTCGGCCAGCTTGAGCGCGGTCTTGCCGGCCTGGCGCACCGCCTTCGACACCTTGACGCCGGCGATCCGCTTCGGGATCTTGACCTTGTCCTTCTTGCCCTTCTTGCCGTCGCCCTTGGCCATGTCGCTTAGCTCCTATTCGACGATGATCCGGCCGCTCATGCCGAGCAGCCGGTGGAGAAGATTGGCGCCCTGCGCACGATAGCGGCCGGGCCTCGGCACCAGCACCACCGTCCGGGTCGACAAGGGCGGCACCTTGACGGACCCGCCCTTCACGAGGGCGGCGTCGCGCCGCCGAACCTGCGAGGCGTGGAAGAAGTCGCCGGCCGAGAAGGTCAGGCCCTGATTGCTGTTGTTGACGAAGCGAAGCCGCACCGGCTCCCCTCCTTTCAGCCTGATCTCGCCGGGCTGGATGTCGTAGGTCGAGAGCTGCACGTCATATTCCGGCGCCATCCGCCAATCCTGCGCCGCGGCGGGCGGTGACGCGGCGAAGAGGATGGCGAGCGGGAGGATGAAACGTCTCATTTCGCGCGCCTTAGCAGATGTCCCTCCCTCTTGTCCTCCCCATGCGCCACGCGCATTGGGGGACCATGAAGCTCCTCCCTTACCTGGCCCTCGCCCTCCTCCCCGTCCCTGCTCAGGCGAAGCTCGCCCCCGCCGAGCAGCGCATCGTCCGCACCGTCGATGCCGAGCAGCTCCGCACCGTCGCCTTGCTCGAGCGGCTGGTGAACCAGAATAGCGGGTCGCTGAACCTCTCCGGAGTCGAGGCGGTCGGCAAGATGATGCGGGCCGAACTGGAGCCGCTCGGCTTCACGATCCGCTGGGTGCCGATGGCCGACGTCGCCCGCGCCGGCCACATCGTCGCCACCCACAAGGGCAACGGACGAGGCAAGCGCATGCTCCTGATCGGCCATCTCGACACCGTGTTCGAGCCCGACAGCCCCTTCCAGCGCTTCCGCCTCAAGGATCCGGGCACCGCCGAAGGCCCCGGCGTGGGGGACGACAAGGGCGGCATGACGGTGATGGTCGCCGCTTTGCGCGCGATGCAGGCGGCGGGCACGCTCGACGGCGCCGACATCGAGATCGTCCTCAGCGGCGACGAGGAGGACGCCGGCGCCCCGATCGCGATCGCCCGCCGCGACCTGATCGCCGCCGCCCGCCGCGCCGATCTCGCGCTCGACTTTGAGGGCCTCGCCCAGGAGGACGGCCGCGACATGGGCTCGATCGCCCGGCGCGGCTCGGCGTCCTGGACGGTCACCGCGCACGGCAAGACCGGCCATTCGAGCGGAATCTTCTCGAAGGACGTGGGCAACGGCGCGATCTACGAGCTCGCCCGGATTCTCGCCGCCTTCCGCGCCGAGCTGCCCGAGCCGAACCTCACCTTCAACGTCGGCCTGGTCGCCGGGGGGGCGACCGCGGAGCTCGACCGCGACGGCATTCGCGCCACCGCCACCGGCAAGACCAACATCATCCCGCCCATCGCGGTCGCCCGCGGCGACCTGCGGGCTTTGTCGCTCGACCAGCAGGAGCGGGTGATGGCGAAGATGCGCGAGATCGTCGGGCGCCATCTCGCCGGCAGCGACGCCGAGATCGCCTTCGACGACGGCGCCTACCCGCCAATGGCACCGACCGACGCCAGCCGCGCACTCCTCGCCCGGCTCAACGCGGTCAACCGCGACCTCGGCCTCGGCGAGATGGGCGAGTTCGACCCGCTGAAGCGCGGTGCCGGCGACATCGGGTTCGTCGCCCATCTCCTCCCCGGCCTGATCGGCCTCGGCACCGCCGGCCAAGGGTCCCACGCGCCGGGCGAGACGGTCGACCTCGCCTCCATCCGCCGTCAGGCCAAGCGCGCCGCCCTCCTGATGACCCGGCTGAGCCGACCGTAGCGCGCGAGCATCGAGAGCTGGCCGGGTGAGGCTCGTCCGTCCTTGAGGCGCCTGTCTTATAAGACACCCGTCTTATAAGAC
>JAXDPG010000028.1:0-3436 GCA_034668485.1 Sphingomonadales bacterium | reverse complement strand
CAAAGCCGAGCTGCCGCGATGGCTACACCAATATAACTGGCACCGGCCACATGGCAGCCTACAATCCCAAACACCCATCAGCCGACTCGGCCTGGACGCGAACAACCTGTTGAGGCTCCACAGCTAGAGGGCGATCAGGCTGATCTGCCTTCCGTAATCCGGCTCGCCGCGGTGAGTGGCGCGGCGGTAGCTGAAGAAGCGGTCGGGCTGGGAATAAGTGTCCTCGCCCAGGGCCTCGATCCGGGTCAGCCCGGCGGCGGCGAGGCGGGAAAGGACGAAGCCTTCGAGGTCGAGCTGGTAGCGGCCTTCGGCACAAAAGTGGAAGAATCGCTCGTAATCGCCGTCAATCGCCACGAACCGCGACAAGACGGGATCGTCGACCTCGTAGGATTTGCGGGCGATGCAGGGGCCGACCGCGGCGGCGATACGGCTTCGCTGCGCGCCGCGCCGCTCCATCTCCGCCACCGTCGCTTCGACGACGCCGCCCAGCGCCCCCTTCCAGCCGGCATGGGCGGCGGCGATCACGCCCGCCTCCCGATCGGCGAGCAGAACCGGGGCGCAGTCGGCGGTGAGGATGCCGAGCAGCAGGCCGGGACGGTCGGTCACCATCGCGTCGGCCTTCGGGCGGGTCTCGTCAGGCCAGGGTCCAGCCGCGTAGAGCGCCTCGGCCGAATGGACCTGGTAGACCGTGAGCAGCGCCGCGCCGGGCGCGACCGACTCCACGGCGCGGCGGCGATTCTCGGCGATCGCCGAGCGCTCGTCCCGCGAGCCCCAGCCGACGTTGAGGCCTTCGCAAACCCCGCGCGAGACTCCGCCGTTGCGGCCGAGGAAGCCGTGGCGGACGCCGTCCAACGCCCGCGCCGTCAGAGCCTCTACAGGTCCAGCTTCCATATCTCGTCCTCGTCGGCCTGCTCGCCGACCATGAACCTGTAGGGGCCGACATAGACGAAGCCGTAGCGGCGGTAGAAGGCCTTGGCGCGGTGGTTCTCGGTAAAGACCGAAAGATAGAGCTCCTCGGCGCCGCGCCGGCGGGCCTGTTCGATGGCCCATTCGGAAAGCGCCTGGGCGACCCCGGCGCCCTGCCATTGCCTGAGCACATAGAGCTGCCGGAATTCCAGCGCCGGACGGGACGGCTCGACGGGCAGGGTGATCGGACCCAGCTTGACGAACGCCACCGGCACGCCGTCCGCCTCGGCGAAGCGGACCTGATGCTCGCCGTCGAGCAGCTCGCCGCGAAAGCCGTCCTGGCTGAGGCCGCGAAGGAAGGCTTCGAGGTCCTCGCTCCGGTAGAGATGGCCGAAGGTCTCGACGAAGCTGCGCCGGTGGAGATCGGCGAGCGCCGCGGCGTCGTCCGGACCGGCGTCGCGACAGGTGATCACCGGAAACCCTCCGGAACCGGCCAGCCCGGCGCGCACAGGCCGAGGACCCGGAACAATCGGCCCATCTCCTCCGGCGAAACCAGCCGGTCCCTTGCCGCGAGAAGCTCGTCCCCGCGGGCCGGCGCGGCGCGGATCAGCGCCTCGGCGCGGGCGTCGATGCCGAGCCGCGCCAGCCATTCTCCCTGCGGCACCGGGCCGTGGACCTCCAGGCCGGCCGCCGCCGCCGCCTTGCCGAGCGATTCGAAATCGACATGGGCGGTGAGGTCGGATTCGCCCGGGTCTATCCAGGGATCTGCATAATCATGCATCCGTACCGCCTGCAGGCTTTCCCCCGCCGAGAGGCGGTCATGGCCGTAATCGACGATGAGCGCGGCGCCGCCGTGCATGATTATGCGCGAGGCGAGTTGCCGGGCCTGGCCGAGCGACGCCGGCGAGGTTTCGAGGATCGTTCCCGCGGCCGAGTCGCGGAGCTGGGCCGGGATCGCCGCGGCCGGGACCGGGGCGCCGCCGGCCGGCACGAAGCGATCGCCCTCGACGCCGACCCGGCGCTCGCACCAGCGGCCGCCCGGCCCGGCGACGAGCTGATGGATGGGGAGCGCGTCGAAGAATTCGTTGGCGACGGCGAGGATGGGGCCCTCGGCAGGCAGATCGGACAGCTGCTCGTGCCAGGCCGCGCCGGGGACTCGCTGCGACTGAGCGGCGCGAAGGACGGGGCTGGTCTCGACGAAATGGACGGCCGGCTCCAGCCCGGCGGCGCGCATCGCACGCAGGGCGTCGGCGGCGAGGGTGCCGCGGCCGGGGCCGAGCTCGACGTAGCGGACGCCCGCGGGGCGACCGGCGCGGGCCCAGAGGTCGGCGAGGGCGAGACCGATCAGCTCGCCGAACATCTGGCTGATCTCGGGGGCGGTGACGAAGTCGCCCGCGGCGCCGAACGGATCTCGGGAGGCGTAATAATGGGCGTTGGCCAGAGCCATATAGTCGGCGACCCGGATCGGGCCTTGCGCCTCGATCAGTCGGCGGAGGCGATTCGCGAGGAAAGTCAGGCCACGCTCTCCGTCCCGGCCACCGGCTCGACCCTCTGCCGCCGTCCCTTCGCGGTCGCGATCAGCCAGGCGCCGCCGAGGATCATCGGCACGGTCAGGGTCTGGCCCATGGTCAGGCCCCAGGAGAGATGCTCGAGCCCCTTGTCGGGCTGGCGGACGAGCTCGACGAGGAACCGGCTGAGGCCGTAGACGAGGAGGAAGGCGCCGACCAGCTTGCCGGGCTGGTAGCGGGCGTCGGTCTTCCAGAACAGGAACCAGAGCACCAGGAAGAGCAAGATCCCCTCCAGCCCGGCCTCGTAGAGCTGGCTCGGGTGGCGCGGCGAATCGCCGCCGGTCGGGAAGACGATCGCCCAGGGCACGCGCGTCTCCCGCCCCCACAATTCGCCGTTCACGAAATTGGCGAGGCGGCCGAAGAACAGGCCGAAGGGCGCGCAGCAGGCGACGTAATCGTGAACCCTCAGCCAGTCGAGCTTGTGCTTTCGGGCCAGCCACAGGATGGCGAGCGTGGTGCCGATGACGCCGCCGTGGAACGACATGCCGCCGTCCCAGACCCGAACGATCTGGACCGGTTCGTGCAGATAGAATTCGGGCCGGTAGAAGAGGACGTAGCCGAGCCGGCCGCCGAGGATGATGCCGAGCGTGGCGTAGAAGACGAGATCGTCGATGTGCCGCCGCGCCATCGGCGCCCCGGGCCGGGCGATCAGCTTCATCAGATACCACCAGCCGATCAGGATTCCGGAAAGATAGGCGAGCGAATACCAGCGTATCTTCACGGGCCCGAGCTGGACGAGCACCGGATCGAGGCCGAGATCGGCCCAGTGGACATAATTGTCCGCGGCGGCCGACATGCTTGTCAGTATCTGGTCGATCAAAGGCTTCCCCCTCCGGCGGCTTCCCTATTAGGGTTCGGGCCCATTACCGGCAATGGCCAGGATCGCCCGGAGAAGGGCACCGGCAAGAAGCGGCGTGCAGGGCGGGCTTGTTGCCCGCACAAGCGTCGCGACGTAGGCGGTG
>JAXDPG010000027.1:0-7196 GCA_034668485.1 Sphingomonadales bacterium | reverse complement strand
CCGGTGCCGCCGTGGAGGAAGAGCGGGTTGAAGGCGACGTTGTCGGCGGTGGCGAGGGTCATGGCCGCGCTGAAGGCGACCTCGTTGGCCTTGCCGACGACGAAATTCTCGAACCGGTAGCGGGGTTCCAATGCGACGGCGTAGAGCCCTTCGCCGGCGGCGGGCTCCTGCGAGGCCGGCGGTGCCGGGATCTCGACGACGGCGGCCGTCCTCGGTGCCGCGGCGCCGACCCGGATGGCGACGTTGCGGACCGCCGGGCAGGCGGCGCGCCACGCCAGCGCGAGACGTTCGGAGAAGTGGGTCTGAACCCAGTCGGCCATGAATTGCGACGGCAGCTCGAGACGAAGGACCCCCGAATCCGGATCCAGGTTGCCGAGCGCGATCGGCCGCAGCCAGCCGTCGAACGTGCGGGCGCCGCAATCGCGCCGCAGCCCGGCGCGAATCGCCTCCCAGGCTGCCTGGAGCGCGCCCCGCTCCGTTGCGTCCACCCTATGGCCTCCCGTCGCCTTCACAGACACGAAACGCACCCCCTCTTCCCTCTGGCCTCTTTCAAGCGGGCCCTGAATGGCGCAAGCCTCTTCCGCACACGGCAGCCCCCCGGCGGCGCCGATTCGGAAACTCGTTCTTGCTGTGGCGTCCGAAGGGAGATTCGCCCCGCCGGAGCAGTCTTTTTGGAAGCGTCGGCCCGGCCATGCAAGGCCGAAATTATGTGTCAAAAAAAAGAAACCTTCTTGACACAGGTTTTCTGCGGCTTCCCGTAAGAAATGGCGGAAAACTGCCATTTCTTCGCTTTGCCGCCTCGCGAATCGCCGGAAGTCCTAGGGTTTCGCGTTCCGTTCCAAACGGACGCGAAAAGGCCCGCCGGAACGCCGTCCGGCGGGCCCGTTCGAAGCTTTAGAAAGGCTTAGGCGAGCGCGGCGATACGGCGCGTCAACCTCGAGAATTTGCGGGCGGCCGTGTTCTTGTGGAACACGCCCTTGGCGACTCCGCGGGCGAGCTCGGGCTGGACCCGCGAGATGGCGGCGAGCGCCTGATCCTTGTCGCCGGCCTCGATCGCCGCTTCGACCTGCTTGACGAAGGTGCGGATCCGGCTGACCCGGGTGCGGTTGATCTCGGTCCGGCGCTGGTTGCGGCGGATTCGCTTCTTTGCCTGCGGCGTGTTCGCCATCTTGTGACTGCCTCTTGTCGCTCAATGAAAAAGGGCGCGGCCATTCACCGCACCCGCTCGGCTGCGCCTCTACGCAAGGCACCCCCAAAGGTCAACCTCAAGAGCGCTGGCAGCGCGGGCAAAAGAAGGTCGAGCGGCCCGAGTCGGCGCGCCGCCGAATCGGGCTTCCGCAATGGCAGAGCTCCCCTTCCCGGCCATAGACCCGCCATTGCTTCGAGAAATAGCCGAGCTCCCCGTCGGGGCGCGCAAAGTCGCGAAGCGACGATCCGCCCGCCTCGATCGCCGCGAGAAGCACAGCCCGCACGGACTCGACCAGCCGTTCGAGGCGGGGACGGGAGATGCGGCCGCCGGCGCGGGCGGGGGCGATGCCCGCCATGTGCAGAGCCTCGCAAACGTAGATGTTGCCGAGGCCGGCGACGATGCGCTGGTCGAGCAGAAGCGCCTTGATCGGGGCCGAGCGGCCGGCAAGGGCCCGAAGCAGGTAATCGGCGCTGAATAAGCCGCCGAGCGGCTCCGGCCCCATCGTCGCGAACGGCTCGGACCGCTCGACCGAGTCCGTCGGCAAGAGATCGAGCGAGCCGAAGCGGCGGGGATCGTTGAGCGCCAGCCGCCTTCCCTCGTCGGTCTCGAGCAGGAAATGGTCGTGAGGGCCGAGCTCGGCCGGGTCGATCCGCCAGCGCCCCGACATGCCGAGATGGAAGACCAGGGTATCGCCCCGGTCGGTGCCGATCAGGCCGTATTTGGCGCGGCGCGAAAGGCCGGTGACGGTGGCGCCGGTGAGCCGCTGGCGCAGGTCCGGCGGAAAGGCGCGGCGAAGGTCGGGGCGGCGCGCCTCGACCGCAACGAGCCGCCGCCCCTCGAGCACGGGAACCAGTCCCCGCACCGTGGTTTCGACCTCGGGCAGCTCAGGCATGGTCCGTCGCCCCGGCGAAGGCCGGGGCCCCGGTGAGAATTCGCGCTGGGATGCCAGCCTTCGCTGGCATGACGGGAAGAGTGCACATGCCTCCAATCCCCTGCTAGAGGCGGGCGCGATGGACAAGGTTTCTTTCGGCTTCGAGGAAGTTGCGCCCGAAGAGAAGACCCGGCGCGTCGGCGCCGTCTTCTCGAGCGTGGCGCGCCGCTACGACCTCATGAACGACCTCATGTCGGGCGGCCTCCACCGCCCCTGGAAGGACGTGTTCGTTCGCCGGGTGAGGCCGCGCCGAGGCGAGGCGATCCTCGACATGGCGGGCGGCACCGGCGACATCGCCTTCCGGCTCGCCCGCCGCGGCGCCCGCGTGACGGTCGCCGATATCAATCCGGACATGCTCGAAGTCGGCCGGGAGCGGGCTCGGAAGCGGGGAATCGACGGCCTCGCCTGGGGGCAAGAGAATGCCGAGGCGCTGAGCTTCGGCGACGCTTCGTTCGACGCCTATACGATCGCCTTCGGCATCCGCAACGTCACCGACATCGAGGCGGCGCTGGCGGAGGCGCGCCGGGTGCTGAAGACCGGCGGACGCTTCTTCTGCCTCGAATTCTCGACGACGCGCTGGCCCGGCTTCGCGAGCCTCTACGACGCCTATTCGATCCACGCCGTCCCGCGCATCGGCAAGGCCGTGGCGGGCGACGAGGAGAGCTACCGCTATTTGGTCGAATCGATCCGGCGTTTTCCGCCGATGGAGACATTCGCTTCGATGATCGGCAGGGCCGGCTTCGCCCGGGTCAAGGCGGAGCCGATCCTCGGCGGCCTCGTCGCCATCCACAGCGGCTGGAAAATCTGATGGAGCCTCTCCCCCGACGTCATCCTGGCGACGGAGCGGCATGACCCATCCCGTGGTCCATATCTGGCGCCTTCTGAAATGGGGGCGGGTGCTCGCTCGGCACGGCGCTCTGCGGGGCATCGAGCGCGACTCCAACACGCCGCTGCCGGTGCGGCGTCTCGCCCGCATCGCCCGGTTCGGGGCGCGAGTGCCGCGAGTTCCCACTTATGGCGAGGCGTTCCAGGAGCTCGGGCCGGCGGCGATCAAGTTCGGCCAGGCGCTGGCGACCCGGCCGGACCTCGTCGGCATCGAGGCGGCGCGCGACCTCCAGCTGCTTCAGGACAGCCTGCCTCCGGCGCCGTTCGAGCAAGTCCGCCTCGCGATCGAACAGGGGCTCGAGAAGCCGCTCGAGGAGGTCTTCGCCGACATCGACCCCGAGCCCGTCGGCGCCGCCTCGATCGCCCAGGTCCACCGCGCCCATACCACCGACGGCAAGCTCGTCGCGGTGAAGGTGCTTCGGCCCAATATCGAGGAGGATTTCGCACGCGCCCTCGACACGTACGAATGGGCGGCCGCCCAGGTCGAGGGGATGGGCGGCGAGGCGGCGAGGCTGAGGCCGCGGGCGGTGATCGCCTATTTCCGGCAATGGACCGCGCGCGAGCTCGACCTCCGGCGCGAAGCCGCCTCGGCTTCCGAGCTGCGCGAGAATCTGAGTGCGGAGAGCGGCTTCTACGTGCCGGCGATCGACTGGACCCGCACCTCGCGACGGGTGCTGACCCTGGAATGGATCGACGGCATCAAATTGAACGACCGCGAAGCGCTGGTCGCCGCCGGCCACGACCTCAAGGCGCTGGCGGCAATCCTGGTGCGGGCCTTCCTGCGCCAGGCCCTGGTCGACGGATTCTTCCACGCCGACCTCCACCAGGGCAATCTTTTCGCCCTTCCCGACGGCCGCCTGGCCGCGATCGACTTCGGGATCATGGGCCGGATCGACCGTCAGGCGCGGGTCTGGCTGGCCGAGATCATGTACGGGCTGCTCACCGGCAATTACCGCCGCGTCGCCGAGATCCATTTCGAGGCGCAATATGTCCCGGGCCATCACAATGTCGACGAGTTCGCGACGGCTTTGAGGGCGGTCGGCGAGCCGATCCGCGGCCTCCCGGTCAAGGACATCTCGATCGGCCAGATGCTCGACGGGCTGTTCGCCATCACCCGCGACTTCGACATGCCGACCCAGCCGCACCTCCTCCTACTCCAGAAGACGATGGTGATGGAGGAAGGCGTCGCCCACGCGCTCGATCCCGACATCAACATGTGGGAGACGGCCGAGCCGTTCCTGAGAGAATGGGTGCGCGGCGAGCTCGGCCCCGAGGCGGCGCTCGCCGACCGCATCGTCCGCGACTTCAGGACGTTCGCGAAGATCCCCGAGCTGATCCGGCGGATCGACCATTACTATCCGCCGCCCGGCGCGGCCCCGCCCGATCCGCCGCTCTCCGACGTGGTCGTGGTGAAGCCGCGGCGCTACTGGCGCTATCTGCTGGTGGCGGCGCTCTCGGCTGCGGTGAGCGCGGCGGCCACGGTGTGGCTGCTGGCGTGACCCGCCAGCTCGCGACCACCGCCGCAACCGGGCACTCGGAGGATTTTCGAATCTAGACGACGAGCAGCGATTGTTCGCAAAGCTGCTTCAAGCCGACGAGCGCCGCGCGCTCCGGCGACATGCCCTCGGCGAGGCATTCTTGCCACTCCGGCGCGGCGATCAATTGCCGGACGGGCCTACCTTCGCCGCAGATGCCGAGAAGCGCCGCTGAAAGGCGCGACAGCCGGCGGATCTCGACTTCCCCGCGCTCCGTCACATGATAGGCCAGCGTGACTTCGCGCTCGGGAACTTCGGACAATCCCGCTCCGCGGCGCAGGCACTCGAGCAGGTCTTCATAGTCGACGCCGAGCGTCGCGATGCGCATGTGCTTGGCCTGCTTCGGCACGGAGCTATGCGTCAACTCGAGCGAGATTTCGGGCCTGTTCCCGCTGGGGCTCGAAAAGGCGTCCGGACATTGCTCTGCTTCCGCACAAGCCGATTCCACGACCTCCAGGATAGCGCGCTCATTGGCCACCAGCGCTCGGATAGCCGCCTTGTTGCGCGCCGCTTCAGGCAGATAGACGCGCTCGATAAAGTCCAGGAAATCCGTCTGGAATTCGACACGCGCATAATAGGGAAGATAGGTTTTGCCGTCGCCGGCAGGCGGCTCGGCGGGATTCAGCGCCAGCCATCGGTCGAAGACAAAGAGAAAATCCCCCGAGTCCTGAACCAGGCCGACTACCAACCAGCGAAAATATCGTAACACGGAGTTCGTAAGGCTGTGCAGTTTCGACAAATACTCACGTGTCACCCACTTGGTGGGGACCGCATAGAAATTAGGAAATATTTTAGGGTATTTCTTTATGTCCTCGATATCACCCTCGTTCCATTGCCACCCTTGATGCGACATGTCCGAAACTATGTCATCGAATTCTAATTGGTCGCGAAATTCGATCTCGATAGGTGTTTCGGCGAGCGGAGCGAGCAGCGACATTTGCGGCTCGCCGCAATCAAAGCGGCGAGCGTTTATGAGATAGTGGATGGAATCGCGCAGGTCGTCCCGCGTTTCATCGGGAAAGCCGATGATGAGCGCAACCGCTGTCCTGATGCCGTTGGCATCATTCGTTGCGATACGCGCGGTTGCTTCGACCAGATCCAGCTTTTTATTGATCACGCGCTGCATGCGCACGGAACCTGACTCGATTCCGAAGAACATGCCCCTGCAGCCGGCGTCTGCCATGAGCGCGATCAGGCGATCGTCGACACAGTCGGTGCGCGCGCTGCAGCCCCATTCGAATTCATGGCCGCCCAGCAGCAGACCTTCGCAAAACTCGACGACCTTGCGCCGATTGACTGTATACATGTCATGGACGAGATCGAATTTGCTGATGCCGTATGTCTCGTTGAGATAGGTCATCTCGCCAAGGAGCTTGGCGGTGGATTTGACTCGGAAACTGCGGCGGAAGAAGTCGTTCGTCGAGCAGAAGGTGCAGGCGAACGGGCAGCCCCTTCCCAATTCGAGCGCCAGGCTGCCTCGATCCGCGGCATAAGGATCGAGATCGAAGGCCGGCAGCGGCAGGTCGTCGAGCTCGACGAGCGGCGCGGGGCCCGTCTTGCGAACCGTGCCGCCGTGGCGATAGGTGAGCCCGGCCACCGAATCGAGCGCGGCCGCATTTTCACCCGAGAGAATGCTCAGCAATTGCGGAAGCGACGAATCCGCTTCGCCGCGAAGAACATAGTCGACCGACGCGAATGCCTCGAGCGTCTGGACATCGACGACGGATGCCTGGGGACCGCCGAGAATGACGGGAACATCCGGGCGGAGGCGTTTGGACCGTTCGGCGATTCGGAGCGACAGCGGATAGGAACTGCAGATGCTGCCTATTCCAAGCACATCGAAACTCATGTCGCTCAGCTGCGCGCAAACGAAATCCAGGAATGTTCCCTCGCCGACCGGCCGGCCGGAAGAAGTCACGCTCCTGATCAGCGGGCTAGCCCGGCGCGGCACGGACGCGTCGCCGCGCGACTTGACCATGAAATCAACGAACAGCTCGTTCAGATTGAGGACGGAGGGAGTCCAGCCGTGGCGCCGCAGCACCGCTGCAAGCGTGAGAATCCCAAGATGCGGTGCTGTCGCCTTGGGCTGCGCCCCGAGCGTGTCGTCGATATCTACGAAATCGGAAACCGACAGCGGCATGACGAGGCAGATGTTCATGCCAAGGAGCCGACTCCGTTTGATCAAAGTCCAAACCTCTCCGTCCGTGTGCCTGAGCTCTCAGCTAATCTATATCGACCACCACCTGTTTATCTATTGAAACTGTTTGGTACTGGGTTTTCGGCGCGTTCTGCGGGGAGCGACCGCCGCCCCGACTCGTGATTAATTCAATGAGGTTGTTCTCGAATTGCTTCACCAGAGAGGAAATCTCCGCGGGGACCGGGACGACAGACTGTACCAGCGCGTCGGTGGCGAGAGCGCTCGCGGCGGCGACGGTGAGACCCGACGCCACCGCCTTCGAGATAAAGGCGCGCCGATCGATACGATTCGAGCGCAAGTCCTCAATGAGCGCCTCCAAGGCATCTTCTTGGGGAGGCGAGGCGGAATCAGGTTCGGTCATTGTCCCCTCCCCGCTCAGGCACGCAAATCGCTAGAAACCGGCGTCCAAAGACACAACTGCGTCTTAATTTCGTCGAGTCGTTTGCCCACCATAGCAGA
>JAXDPG010000026.1:0-2831 GCA_034668485.1 Sphingomonadales bacterium | reverse complement strand
TCGGTAGTGGAGGTCGCGCATCTGCGCCTCGGCGAGCATGAAGACGGGCTTCTCGAGGTCGAGGTCAGCGCGAACCCGCTCCCAGAAGTCGAGCGGCATGTAGGCGGCGACGTCGGCCCGGAAGCCGTCGACATCGGCTTGCCTGACCCAGAACAGCATCGCCTCGGCCATGTAGCGGCGGATTCCGGTCCGGCGGTAGTCGAAGTCGATGATGTCGGACCAGTCCCACCAGGGCGTGGGCCGGAAGTCGCCCTTCCAGTCGCGGTCGTACCAGTCGGGGTGCTGGGCGACGAGCGGATTGTCCCAGGCGCTGTGGTTGGCGACCCAGTCGAGGATGACGTGCATCCCCAGCTTGTGGGCGGTCCGGACGAACGACTTCAGGTCGTCCATCGTGCCGAATTCGGGATTGACCGCGTAATAGTCGCGGACGCTGTAGGGGCTCCCGAGCGTCCCCTTGCGGTTCTTCTCCCCGATCGGCTGGACCGGCATCAGCCAGACGATGTCGGCGCCGAGCGCCTTCAGCCGCGGCAGCTGCTTCTCGGCGGCGCGAAAGGTGCCTTCGGGCGTGAATTGGCGCGTGTTGAGCTGGTAGAGGACGGCATTCTTCGACCAATCGGGGTGCTTGACGCCGCTGAGATCGACAGGGTCGTACGGATCGGCGGCGGCCGGCGCGCTCCAGGCACACACGGCCAAAAGGGCGAGCAGGAAGCGGATCATGCGAAATCCTTCGCCGGCTCCTCGACGCGCAGCATGGCGAGCGCGGCGAGGAGCATGACGCCGGCGGCGAAGGCCATGGTCCAGATCGGCTCGCCGGGGAAGAAGCGCTTCATGATCGAGCCCATCACCGTCGCCACCAGCAGCTGCGGGACGACGACGAAGACGTTGAACAGGCCCATGTAGATGCCGAGCTTCCTCTGCGGCAGGGCCGAGGCGAGGATCGCGTACGGCATGGCGAGGATCGACGCCCAGGCGATGCCGACCCCGACCTCGCTGGCGATCAGAAGCTGCGGATCCTTCAGGAAGAAGAAGCTGGCATAGCCCGCGGCGCCGCACAGCAGGGCGAAGACGTGGGTGCGCACCCGCCCGATCCGGGCGGCGAGCAGCGGCAGCAGGGTGAGCGCGGCGACGGCGGCGACGCCGTTATACGTTGTGAAGAGGACGCCGACCCAGTTGGCCCCCTCCTGATAGGCGGGGCTGTCGGCATCCGCGGCGCCGTAGAAATATTGGGCGACCACCGGCGTGGTGTTGATCCACATGATGAACAGCGCCGACCAGCTGAAGAATTGCGCCAGCGCAAGCCGCTTCATCAGCTCGGGCATGCCGGAGAAGTCGCCGACGATATGGCCCAGCATATTCGGCGCGCGGCCGCCCCGCGCGCCGAATATGGCGGCGATGCTGGCGAGGCCGTAGGCGATGAGCAGCCCGCCGAGCAGATAGACCTCCTTCTCGAGGCCGAGCTCGAGCACCGCCAGCACGACCAGCGCCCCGGCGGCGATCCAGGCCAGGCTCGAGGTGAAGCTGCGGGCGGCGAGCATTCGGACGGCGCGGCCCTCCTCCTCGACGCGCGCGCCCTCGAACTCGGCCATCTGCGCGGGGCTGTATTCGCGCGTCGTCAGCACCGTCCACAGCACCGCCAGGAACAGGGCGCCGCCGCCGAACCAGAAAGCGTAGCGGACGGTGTCGGGGATGCCGCCGTCCGGCGCCACGTTGGCCACACCGAGCTGCTCGAGCGCCCAGGGCACGATCGATCCGACCACCGCGCCGGCGCCGATGAAGGCGGTCTGCACAGCATAGCCGGCGCTGTGCTGGTCCTTCCTCAGCATGTCGCCGACGAAGGCGCGGAACGGCTCCATCGAAATGTTGAGCGATGCGTCGAGCACCCACAGCATCGCCGCGGCGAACAGCAAAGCGGGGGATTCCGGCATCACGAACAGGGCCAGGGCGGCGAGGATCGCACCGGCGAGGAAATAGGGCCGCCGCCGCCCCATCCGGCCGAGCCAGGTGCGGTCGCTCATATGGCCGATGACCGGCTGGACGAGCAGGCCGGTGAGCGGCGCCGCCACCCAGAGCGCCGGCAGATCGTCGAGGCTGGTGCCGAGCGACTGGAAGATCCGGCTCATATTGGCGTTCTGGAGCGCGAAGCCGATCTGGATTCCGAAGAAGCCGAAGCTGATGTTCCAGAGTTGGGCGAAGCCGAGCTTCGGCTTGGCCGTGACGGTGGCCATGTCATTCACGGGCTGGCTCCTGAGGGGGAATGGCGCAATGACGCGCGATGAAGTCGGCGTGGGACGGAAGCTGGGCGACGACATGGTCGACATGCTTCTTCGCGAGGCCGAGGAATTCGGTGAGCTGGTCGGCGGAGAGCTGGTCGGCAAGCGGGTGATAGCCCGAAGGGACGATGCCCTGGCCGGTGAGGACCTGCAGCCAGCCCACTTCGGCGAACAATTCCTCGGTGCTCCGGAAGATGCGGCCATGGGCGCGGAACAGCGCCACCCGCCGCTCGAGGCTCTCGGGCAGCGCCATCTCCCGGCAGGCGCGCCAAAATTCGCCCTCGCGTCCGTTCGCCCAGTAATGGAAGGCGAGGAAGTCGCGGATCGACAGCCATTCGACGTCGGTCTGGCGGTTATATTCGTCAATCTCCTCGGCCACGAAGCCGCGCCTGGGGAAGAGCTGGAGCAGGCGCGCGATCCCCGACTGGACGAGATGGATGCTGGTCGATTCGAGCGGCTCCATGAAGCCTCCGGCGAGGCCGAGGGCAATGCAGTTGCGGTTCCACGCCCTGCGCCTCTTGCCGGCGACGAAGCGCAGCGGCCTCGGATCGGCGAGCGCCG
>JAXDPG010000025.1:0-7572 GCA_034668485.1 Sphingomonadales bacterium | reverse complement strand
CCTTCTCCGGCCTTGGCGTCGGCGATCTCTTCGCCGAGCATCTTGAGGAAGGCCTGGATCGCCCTCCCGCCGTTGGCGCCCAGTTTCCTGCCGACGAGGTCGAGCGCCTGGATGCCGTTGGTGCCTTCGTAGATCTGGGCGATTCGGGCGTCGCGGACGAACTGCTCCATGCCCCATTCGCGGATATAGCCGTGGCCGCCATGGACCTGCTGGGCGTCGACCGCGACCTTGAAGCCCTGGTCGGTCAGATAGCCCTTGATGACGGGGGTGAGCAGGCCGAGCAGATCGGAAGCCGCCTCGCGCTCCTCCTCGGTCTGGGCGCGGCGGCTGATGTCGACCTGGAGCGCCCCCCACAGGACCAATGCTCGCGCCGCCTCGTTGAACGCCTTCATCTCCATCAGCATGCGCCGGACGTCGGGATGGACGATGATCGCGTCCGCCTTGGCATCGGGATCGCGCTGGTCGGGCACGAGGGCTCGGCCTTGCCTCCGGTCCTTCGCATAGGCGACCGCATTCTGATAGGCGACCTCGCCCTGGGCGAGGCCCTGCAGGCCGACGCCCAGGCGGGCGGCGTTCATCATGATGAACATCGCGGCGAGCCCCTTTTCGGGCTCGCCGACCAGCCAGCCGGCGGCGCCGTCGTAAT
This sequence comes from Sphingomonadales bacterium, assembly GCA_034668485.1. GTDB lineage: Bacteria > Pseudomonadota > Alphaproteobacteria > Sphingomonadales > Sphingomonadaceae > Allosphingosinicella. The sequence continues at coordinate 6,926 of JAXDPG010000025.1, read as the reverse complement.
TGAGGAGGCAGGTCGAGTTGCCGTGAATCCCCATCTTCTCCTCGATCGAGCCGCACTGGACGCCGTTGCGTGTCCCCAGGCTGCCGTCCTCGTTCACCAGGAACTTGGGGACGATGAAGAGGGAGATGCCTTTGACGTTGTCGGGCGCGCCGGCGATCTTGGCGAGGACGAGGTGGATGATGTTCTCGGAAAGGTCGTGCTCGCCAGACGAGATGAAGATCTTGGTGCCGGTGATCCTGTAGCTGCCGTCCGGCTGCGGCTCGGCCTTGGTGCGCAAGAGGCCGAGGTCGGTGCCGCAATGCGGCTCGGTCAGGTTCATCGTCCCGGTCCATTGGCCGGCGACCATGTTGGGCAGATATTTCGCCTTCTGCTCGTCCGAGCCTTTGGTGAGGATCGAAGCGACCGCGCCGGCGGTGAGGCCGTGATACATTTCGAACGCCTGGTTGGCGGAGAGCAGATATTCGGTGACCGCCGTGCCGACCGTCTGCGGCAGGCCCTGGCCGCCATATTGCTCGGGCGCGGAGAGCGTCGTCCAGCCGCCTTCGACGAACTTGTCCCAGGCCTGCTTGAAGCCGGGCGGAGTCGAGACGCTGCCGTCCTCGTGGCGGGTGCAACCTTCCTCGTCGCCGATGCGGTTCAAGGGCGCCAGCACCTCGGAGGCGAAGCGGCCGCCCTCGGTCAATATCGCCTCGATCATGTCGGGGGTGGCGTTCTCGAAGCCGGGCAGGTTCGAATAGCGTTCGAGGCCGAGCACCTCTTCCAGCACGTAGCGGGTCTCGCGGACGGGGGCGGTGTAGCTGGGCATAAGCTTCCTCTTAAAATCTATGTTCCCCGGCGAAGACCGGGGTCCAGCGACACAAGCGAAAGGACTGGATCCCCGCCTTGGGTCCCATCAAAGTACTACTTTGATGGGGTCCCTTCGCCGGAAAGCCCTTCAGCGTCAGGCGAGCCAACTCAGCGCCCGCCCGAGCCGGCCGCCTCGACCATGGCGATGAACTTCTCGAGCTCGGCGATGGTGGCGTCGATGTCGGCGCGCTGCTTGGTCATGAGGTCGATTCGGGCGCGGCATTTCTCCAGAGTCACCCGGCGCTGGGAGGCGCGGCCGTCGCCGATATCGTAGAGGTCGATCATCTCGCGAATCTCGGCGAGGCTGAAGCCGACCCTCTTGCCGCGCAGGATCCAGGCCAGGCGGGCGCGGTCGCGCCACGAATAGATTCGCGACAGGCCCTGCCGGCGCGGCGAGATCAGGCCCTCGTCCTCGTAGAAGCGAAGCGCCCGCGGGGTGACTTCGAACTCCTCGCACAAGTCGGTGATCGACCAGGTGCGGGCGGTGCGCGGCGGAGCGTCGAAGTCGGAATGGAGCGCCCGGGGCATGGCCGCCGGTTAGTTTACGTTCACGTCAACGTCAAGGCGGGGTCAATCGCAAAGCCGATCGCCGGCGATGTCGGTCGCCTTGTGGGCATCCGCCTCGGTTGTGCCGCTTCGGGTGAAGCGGGCTCCGGCGAGGCTGGCGTGGGCGCCGCAATAATAAGCGCAGCCGGTCGGCAGCGTCTGCGGCAGGACGACGACGCCGTCCTTGAGCGTCGCGTCGATCGTGCAGGTCTCGTCGCCGGTCATGCTGAGCTGCAGCCGGCCCCCCCCGCGCCGGGCGATCCCCGCGCCCGAGCAGCTGTGGAGATTGCCGCCCCAGACGAGCAGCCCGAAGCGGGCCTCGCTGCCCTTCTCGACGATGCACAGCTGGTTCTTCTGCGCGCCCTCCCCGCCTTCGTAGAGGCCGGTAAGCCGGGCGCCCGTCTCGCCGGGGGGCGACTCCTTCCCGGGCTCGGCGGCGGGCCGCTCGGGCTCGGCCCGGTTGTCCGTAGCCGGGTCGCCGCGGCCGCAGCCCGCGAGCAGGAGGAGGACGAGCAAAGATTTCTTCATGGTCGTTCCCCGAGAAGAGTCGACGGGGCAAGCCGTTCCATTATCCACATCAAATCGACCGGCACGGGGCGACAAGCGGGGCTCTTCCCCGTATAGGCCGGAAGGGCAATCCATCAGGCGGACGAGCGGGCGTTTCACACATGCTGACCACGCACCCTTTTGACGACGACAAGCTCCGCGAGGAATGCGGCGTGTTCGGCATCTGGGGGTCCGACAGCGCCTCCGCCGTGGTCGCGCTCGGCCTCCACGCGCTCCAGCATCGCGGCCAGGAAGCGGCCGGAATCACCAGCTATGACGGGCGCCTGTTCCATTCGCACCGGGCGATGGGCCATGTCGCCGGCAATTTCGACAAGGACGAGGTCATCCGCCGCCTCGCCGGCGCCGCCGCGATCGGCCACGTCCGCTATTCGACGACCGGCGAGACGGCGCTGAGGAACGTCCAGCCGCTGTTCGCCGAGCTCGCCTCGGGCGGCTTCGCGGTCGCCCATAACGGCAACATCTCCAACGCCCTGCACTTGCGCCGCGACCTCAACCGCCGAGGCTCGATCTTCCAGTCGACCTCGGACACCGAAGTCATCATCCACCTCGTCGCGACCTCGACCTACCGGACCCTGCTCGACCGGCTGATCGACGCGCTGAAGCGGGTCGAGGGCGCCTATTCCCTGATCTGCCTGACCGCCGAAGGGATGATCGCCTGCCGCGACCCGCTCGGCATCAGGCCGCTGGTGATGGGCCGGCTGGGCGATTCCTACATCTTCGCTTCCGAGACCGTGGCTCTGGACGTCGTCGGCGCCACCTACCTGCGCACCGTCGAGCCCGGCGAGATCGTCATCGTCTCGTCCCAGGGCGTGCGCTCGCACCGGCCGTTCCAGGACGTCCGGCCCCGCCCCTGCATCTTCGAGCATATCTATTTCTCGAGGCCCGATTCCGTCCTCGACGGGGCCTCGGTCTACCAGGTGAGGAAAGCGATCGGCGCCGAGCTGGCGCGGGAGAATCCGGTCGAGGCCGATTATGTCGTGCCGGTGCCGGACAGCGGCGTCCCCGCCGCGATCGGCTATGCGCAGGCGGCGGGCATCCCGTTCGAACTGGGCATCATCCGCTCCCATTATGTCGGCCGCACCTTCATCCAGCCGGGCGACGCGGTCCGCCACCTCGGCGTCAAGCTGAAGCACAACGCCAATTCGGCGCTGATCCAGGGCAAGCGGCTGGTGCTGATCGACGATTCGATCGTCCGCGGCACCACGTCGCTCAAGATCGTCCAGATGCTTCGCGAGGCGGGCGCGCGCGAGGTCCACATGCGGATCGCCTCGCCGCCGACCCGGCACAGCTGCTTCTACGGAGTCGACACGCCCGAGCGCGCCAAATTGCTCGCCGCTCAGATGAGCGTCCCTCAGATGAACGATTACATCAAGGCGGACAGCCTCGCTTTCGTCTCGATCGACGGCCTCTACCGCGCGCTGGGCGAGGATCTGCGCGACGAAGCCCAGCCGCAATATTGCGACGCCTGCTTCACCGGTGCCTATCCGACCCACCTCACCGACCAGGAAGGCCTGGACGCGCCCGACCAGCTGGCGCTGCTGGCGGAGCGCTACGCCTAAGCCGACGAGCTTGTCGAAGCCCCCTCCTTCTCCCTACAGGCCCGGAATGACCTTACCCTTCCTCACCGGCCGCCTCGCCCTCGTCACCGGCGCCAGCCGCGGCATCGGCGCGGCGACGGCGGAGGCGCTGGCGTCGGCCGGCGCCCATGTCGTCCTCGCCGCCCGCACCGCCGCCGACCTCGAGCTGGCCGAGGAACGGATCCACCAGGCCGGCGGCACCGCCACCATCGCGCCGCTCGACCTCGTCGAGACGGACAGCATCGCGAAGCTCGCCGCGGCGGCGGCCGAACGCTGGGGCCGGCTCGACATCCTCATGATCAATGCCGCCACCTTGGGCTCGCTCACCCCGGTCGCCCAGATCGACGGCACGGAGTTCAGCCGCCTCCTCACCCTCAACGTGCTGGCGAGCCAGGCGCTGATCGCGGGCTTCGACCCTTTGCTTCGGAAGAGCGACGCGGGCAGGCTGCTGGCGGTCACCTCCAGCGTCGGCCGCCATCCCCGCGCTTATTGGGGCGCCTATGGCGCTTCCAAGGCGGCGCTGGAGACTCTCGCTTTCGCTTATGCCGAGGAGGTCCGCAACCTCGCCCCGGTCCGGGTCGCGATAATCGACCCCGGCTCGACGGCCACCGCCATGCGCGCCCGCGCCTATCCCGGCGAGGACCCGGCCACGCTCAAGCCGCCCGCGGCGGTGGCGGAGGCGGTGCTGGCGCTGCTCGAGCGGGATTTCGAGACGGGAGAGCGGCTGGTGCTCTAAACGTCATCCCAGCGAAGGCTGGGATCCCAGCGGGCGAAAGGCGCGGCGCTCTTCACCCGCGCGGGCCCCAGCCTGCGCCGGGGCGACGAGCTACTCCTTCACCAAAGTCACCTGCGCCACGTCGATCCCGCCGCCGCGGAAGCCGCCTTCGCAATACATGAGGTAGTAGCGCCACAGCCGGTGGAAGGGCTCGTCGAAGCCGGCCGGGAGCCGGCCCTCCGCCACCGCCCGGTCGTAGCGGCAGCGCCACCGCTTCAGCGTCTCGGCATAATGGAGGCCGAAGCCCCGGCGGTCCCGCCATTCGAGCCCGGCCGCCTCGGCCAGCGCTCGGAAGCGCTGCTCGCTGACCAGCATTCCGCCCGGGAAGATGTAGGTCTGGATGAAATCGGCATTGGCCGCATAATCGTCGAACAGCGGCTCGCGGATCGAGATGAACTGGAGCGCGGCGCGGCCGCCGGGTTTCAGCAGCCGGGCGATGCTCTCGAGATAGACGGGCCAATATTCCTGGCCGACCGCCTCGGCCATCTCGACGCTGGCGACGGCGTCGTAACGGCCCCGGGCGTCGCGATAGTCGGTCAGCTCGATCGCGCAGCGGCCGGCGATGCCGGCGGCGTCGAGGCGGCGTTCGGCATAGGCCTTCTGCGCTTCCGACAGGGTGAGGCCGGTGACTCGGACTCCGTGATCGCGCGCCGCCGCCTCGGCGAGCGAGCCCCAGCCGCAGCCGATGTCGAGCAGATGGTCTCCCGGCTTCAGCCCGAGCCGGTCGAGCAACAGAGCGAGCTTGCGCGCCTGGGCCGTCTCGAGCGGCTCGTCGGCCGAGGCCGGCTCGGCGAAGACCGCGCTCGAATAGGTCATTCCGGGGTCGAGCCAGGCGCGGTAGAAATCGTTGCCGAGATCGTAATGGTGGGAGATGTTCTCGCGCGCACCCGCCTTGTCGTTGCCGCGGAAGCGGTGGGCCAGCCGGTTGACGAAGCGGAACAGGCCCTTGGCGCGGCCGGTGTCGCCGAGAGTCTCGGCGTTGCGCATGAACAGGTCGAACAGCGGCACGGGATCGGGGCTGCCCCACTCGCCCAGCGCCCAGGCCTTGTACCAGCCGACCGAGCCCGACGTGATCAGCCGCGCCAGCGCCCGCCAGCTCCTGAGATGGACGATCGGGCGCGGTCCCGCCGCCCGGCCGCCGAGGATGCGGTGCGAGCCGTCCGGCAGAATCGCCTCGATCGCCCCTTGCTCCAGCCCCCGGTCGATCCGGTCGAGGATGCGCGCGAAGCGGCCCGAGAGCCCGCGCGCGAGCAGCCCGCCGCCGGTGGCGAAGCGGCGGTCGGCGGCGACGAGATGGCGCCCGCGGGGCTGCTGGTTCATGCCGCGCTAGGTGGCGGGTTCGGACGGAGAGCGCAATCCCGTCATGCCCCCGTCGTCCCGGCGAAGGCCGGGACCCGGCGGGCGAAACGCACGTGGCTCTTCACCCCCCGGGGTTCCAGCCTTCGCTGGGACGACGCTAAATGACGCGCGGCTCCTTGGTCACCATCCAGCTCTGGCCCTTGGCGACCAGCGCCTGCAGGTCGGCCTTCTTGCCGGCGGCCGCTTCCTCGTTCTGGCGCATCACCGCGCTTTCGAAGGTCGGCGCCGGATCCTCGTAGAGGACGCCTAAAGCGGTCGGGAAGGCGCCGAACGGCATTTCGACCAGCATGTGCGCGACCGAGCGGTTGCGGGGCTCGTGGACGAGCACTCCGGCCGACTGCCAGTCGCCGCCCTCGACTTCGACGACCTTCAGGGCGAGCGCCTCGCGGTCGAGGGCGATGCCGCGGGCGCCGCCGTCGAACAGCATCGGCTCGCCCGCCTTCAGCCACAGCTGTTTTCCCGCATTCTCCTTGGCGGTGAACGGCGCGAAGACGTCGTCATTGTAGACGATGCAATTCTGGTAGATCTCGACGAAGCTCGCGCCCTTGTGGCCGTGCGCCGCCTTCAGCACCTCGGGAAGGTTCTTGTGGACGTCGATTCCGCGGGCGATGAACCGCGCGCCCGAGCCTAGTGCGAAGGCGCAGGGGCTGACCGGCCGGTCGACCGACCCGAACGGGGTCGACGGGCTGCGCGTCCCAGCGCGGCTGGTCGGCGAATATTGGCCCTTGGTGAGGCCGTATATCTCGTTGTTGAACAGCAAGATCTGGCAGTCGAGGTTGCGCCTCAGGATGTGCATCGTGTGGTTGCCGCCGATCGACAGGGCGTCGCCGTCGCCGGTGATGATCCAGACGTCGAGCTCGGGCCGCGCAAGCTTGATCCCGGTCGCGAAGCTCGGCGCGCGGCCGTGGATGGTGTGGAAGCCGTAGGTCTCCATGTAATAAGGGAAGCGCGAGGAGCAGCCGATGCCGGAGACGAACACGGTGTTCTCGGGCCGGACGCCGAGCTCCGGCATGGTCCGCTGCATGGCCTTCAGCACCGCATAATCGCCGCAGCCCGGGCACCAGCGCACCTCCTGGTCGGTGGCGAAATCCTTTGCGGTAAGCTTGACGATCTCGTTCATGTCTACTCCGCGGGCTTGGCGGCGCTGATCACCGCGCCGCCGAAAATATTCTCGGCCACCAGGGCTTCGGCCCGTTTGGCGCCCTTCCTGTTCAAATAGGTGGTGGTGACCATGATATGCTCCCTGTCCGTCGTCA
>JAXDPG010000024.1:0-4181 GCA_034668485.1 Sphingomonadales bacterium | reverse complement strand
ACCTCGCGGCGGGCCGTCGGGGCCTCGGCTTCGGCTGCGGCACCGAGCCGATCGCCAGCTACCTCGCCGCCCATGGCGTCGCGGCGACGATCACGGACCTGCCTGCGGACGAAGCGGCGGCCCAGGGGTGGGTCGAAACCGGGCAGCATGCCGCGAGCCTCGACGCCGCCTTCCACCCGCATCTCGTCGAGCGGTCGGTCTTCGACCGCCTCGTCCAACTGCGCATCGCCGACATGAACGAGATCCCGCCGGCCCTGCGCGGCTACGACTTCTGCTGGTCGGTATGTGCGGCCGAGCATCTCGGCTCGATCGACCAGGGCCTCGATTTCCTGGAGAACTGCCTCGAGACCGTCCGGTCGGGCGGCCTTTCGGTCCACACGATAGAGTTCAACATCGATCCGAGCGGCCCGACGCTCGATCGCACCTCGACGGTCCTGTTCCAGCGCCGCCATCTCGAGACGCTGGCGGCAAGGCTTCGCGCCAGGGGTCACGAGGTCGCCGAGCTCGATTTCGGCCTGGGCGGCCGTCCGCTCGACGGGTTCATCGACGTCGGGCCCTTCTCGCACGAGCTTCCGGCCGTGCTCAGCGAGTGGCTCGGCCAGCCGCTCCACCTGAAGGTCGGCTTCCACGGCTATGCAACCACCTGTTTCGGGATGATCGTGCGCAAGGCGGTTTAAGCCTGGTGCCGCGCATCCGGCTCCGGCCGTCGAGATCGCTCTGCAGAGAAGGCCGCGTTTCGCTCCGGAGGCCCGCGCTGCCGGCGCCGGCTGCCGCGCGCCTGCGGGCGTCGAGACTGCCAAAGGACGTGATCGGCTCCGCCAAGGAGCAGCAGGGCGAGGCGGTTGCGCGCGCGCAGGAACGCCCGCAGGAAGAGCCGCAGGCTGCGGGGACTGAGCGTCGCCCAGGCGACGAAGACGGTCGACTGGAGCGTGTCGAAATCGAGGCCCAGGCGCGCCCGCGCCATCATCTGCCGGAAGACTTGCGGCCGCTTCCCCCGCCAGACGGAAAGCCAGCTCCTCGCCACGAAGATGCGCGGGCGCACGCCCCGCGGGCTCTCCTCCCCGCGCTCGTCCAGAAGCGATTGGAAGCTTTCGTGCCGCCAGTGGAGGTCGGCGCAGCGATACATCAGCGCGTGCGCGCGTTCGGCCTCCAGGGCGCGGTCGTCGCCGCGGCTGCTGCCCTGCCAGTGCCGGTAGCGCACCAGGGGCTCCGGCAGCACGAAGATCGGTCCGACGTCCGCCAGCCGCCACCATAGATCCAGATCCTCCCAATAATCGCAGGCGCGGCGATAACCGCCGACGGCATCGAACGCGGCTTTCCTGAACATGGCCGAGGAATGGGCGAACGGCGCGAACGGAGAGGGGTGGAGGAGGCGCCAGAGGTTGGGCGGCTGAACCGCGCGGCCATATTCGTCGATTCCGAGCGCCGGGGTGCCGACCGCCGTCGCCTCGGGATGGGCGTCCAGGAAGGCGCTGAGGCGCGCGAGCCGTTCGGGCGAGGATATGTCGTCGCCGTGAGCGATCGCGACCAGCGGCGCCCGCGCATGATCGACCACCCAATTGGCGCTGGCGGCGAGCCCCGATCGCGAGCGGCGCCGAAGCACTCGAATCCGCCCGTCCTCGGCCGCCAGCCGGTCGAGCACGGGGCCGCTGCCGTCGTCCGAGCCGTCGTCGCCAAGGATGAGCTCGAAGTCCGTCAACGTCTGCGCGAGAAGACTGCGCACGCTCTCCTCGAGGAATGCGCGACAATTGTTGACCGGCATGACGATGGAAATCCGCGCCATCCGCGCTTTTGTTGCAGTCCGGCAGACTATTTCAAGTGCCCGGCGACGTCAGCGGCATCACGCCTGGACACATGCACCCGGTCGAGCGGGAGGGATGCTGGCCGACTGCGAGAGCGGAGGGCTTGCCGCTCAGCCCATGCTCTCGGGGGCAAGATCGCTGAACTTCATGATGCGGCTGTCGAATTTCAGCTTGATCTTGCCGGTGGCGCCGTGGCGCTGTTTCGCGATGATCAGCTCCGCGGTGCCGTAGACCCGCTCCATTTCCCGCATCCACTCGCTATGCGCTTCGAACTTTTTCGGATCGTCGCCGTCGATGGGACGCGTGGGCTCGCGCGCGGCGAGATAATAATCCTCCCGATAGATGAACATGACCATGTCGGCGTCCTGCTCGATCGATCCGGATTCTCGCAAATCCGACAATTGCGGTCGTTTGTCTTCGCGCTGCTCGACGGCGCGGCTGAGCTGAGCCAGCCCGATCACCGGCACGCTCAGCTCCTTCGCGAGCTGCTTGAGGCCCCGGCTGATCTCAGAAATCTCCTGCACGCGATTCTGCTCGCTCCCGCTGCGCGCGCCGCCGTGCAGAAGCTGGATATAGTCGACGATGATCAGGCCCAGGCCGCGCTGGCGCTTGAGCCGGCGCGCGCGCGTGCGCAAGGCGGCGACCGTCAACGCCGCCGTGTCGTCGATGAACAGCGGGAGCCCGTGCAGGTCGGACGCGGCGCGGGCGAGATTGCGGAATTCGCCCTGGCTGATCTTCCCCATGCGCAGGTTTTCGGCGCTGATCCCCGATTGCTCGGCGAGAACGCGGGTGGCGAGCTGATCGGCCGACATTTCGAGGTTGAAGATCACCACCGGTGCGCCGATCGACTTGGCCGGCTCGATCCCGTCCTCCATGTCACGAACCCAGCGATGCGCTGCATGGAAGGCGATATTCGTCGCCAGCGAGCTCTTCCCCATGCCGGGCCGCCCGCCGATAATGATGAGATCCGAGGGGTGAAGCCCGCCGATCTTCGCGTTGATGGTGTCGAAGCCAGTGGTGATCCCGGAGACGTGGCCGCCCGAGTTCAGCGCGCGCTCGGCCATCTGGACGGCGAGCACCGTTGCCTGCGCGAACGTCTTGACGCCGCCTTGCTCCCCGCCCTGTTCGGCGACCCGGTAGAGCGCGACTTCGGCTTCCTCGATCTGGGTGATCGCTTCGACCGCCTCGGACGTGTCGGTCGCGCGCTCGACAAGGTCGCGCCCCACTCCGATCAGCGCGCGCAGCAGGGCGAGCTCGTAAATCTGCGCCGCGAAGTCGCGCGCCCCGATCAGCGGGGCGCTAGAGCCGGTCAATTGCGCGAGATAGGAGGGGCCGCCGAGCTGGCTCAGCTGGACATCGGCCTCGAACATGGGCCGCAAGGTCACCGGCGTCGCCAGCATGTTGCGATCGACGAGGCGCAGGATCGACTCGTAGATGCGCCCGTGGACCGGCTCGTAGAAATGCTCGGCACGGAGCTTGAGCTGGACGTCCTCGACGAGCCGGTTGTCGATCATCAACGCACCGAGAAGCGCGGCCTCCGCCTCGATGTTGTGCGGGAGCGAGGGCGGTTGGCCCGGGGGCGGGGCAACGAGACGAAGATCGGACATAGCCGAGTCCTACGGAGGCCTCATCCCGGCTACAAGGCCGATGCCGGAGGCCCTGCACGGAAAGTGTGGATGGAATTGTGAGGAGAGTCGAGAAGGCGCGCGGCGGTGCTTGGGCACACGCATCCCTTGCGGCGCTCGATGGAGCGGTCTCTGCAAAGGGATGCCAGGTGGCGGAGCGGGAGGGATTCGAACCCTCGATACGCTTTTGGCGTATACTCACTTTCCAGGCGAGCGCCTTCGACCACTCGGCCACCGCTCCGCATGCATGGAAGGCGCCATCTAGGGGTGGAGCGGGCTCAGGGCAAGCGGGCGGCGAAGCCGTCCATCGCCTTCGCCAGCGCGACGTCCTTTGCCGTCACTCCGCCGTCGCTGTGGGTGCTGAGAGCGACCGCCACCTTGTTCCAGCTGTTCGACCAGTCGGGATGATGGTCCGCTTTCTCCGCGGCGATGGCGGCGCGGGTCATGAAGGCGAAGGCCTCGCCGAAATCGGCGAAGCGGAACTCCCGGCCGATCGCCTTCGCCGCGGCGTCGTAGCGCCAGTCGGGCAGGGCCTCGAGCGCGGCCGCCCGCTCCTCGTCGCTCAGCGTCATTGTCTCTCCCCTTCTTTCCCCTCTATGTCGCGCAGGTGACCGGCGAGCGTCAAATCCTTGCGCCCGACGCGGCGGAGATCGAACGGCTCGCCGAGGCCGCCATCGCCCGCATGCCCGAGGGCTTCCGCCGCCATCTCGAGGGCGTCGTCCTGCGCGTCGAGGATTTCGCCGACGAGGAGGTG
>JAXDPG010000023.1:0-4817 GCA_034668485.1 Sphingomonadales bacterium | reverse complement strand
ATCCCCGGATCAGCTTCGAGCTGGTCGAGCCGGCGCAGGTCGATCCGATCGCCCGCGTCCGCCTGTTCCGCGCCACCGATCCCGCGCGGGCGCTCAGCCTCAGAACGATGGACATGATCGCTGACGTGGATCTCGCCACCGCGACGCGTACGGCGGACGGCCTGATCCTGATCGACGACGATTTCGCCAACGACGCGCCTATCCCCTACGGCGATCCCCTTTCCTACCGCCTCGCTTGGGTCCGCGAGGTCCATTATTCGGATCCGGCCGGGAATGCGAAAATGGCGGACGTGCCCTCGCAGCCGTCGCGCGCCTTCAGTGCCGAGCTAATCGACGTCGTCAACCCGGCACCCCCACTTCCCGTCGTCACGGCCGCGCCGGCCGGCTCGCCGGGCGAGCGCATGGTCACGATCAGCTGGTCGCCGACCCGACACAACGCCACCTATTACATCAGCAGACTCGATGCTTCGGGGGTCTGGACACGGCTCGGCGAGGTCAAGACGAACGAGGCCACCGCGAGCTTCGCTCTCGCAGACGCCCTCCCCATCGCCGACGAGGATGGCGCCCCGATCTTCTATCGCTTCGCGATTGACGCCGTGGGACCCTCAGACCTGGTCAATGTCGATCGAGCGCCGGTCACCGTGAAGCTGGACTTTGCGTAACTGAACCGTACCGCCCAGGCCGCTGGCCCGCGCGGGCGTCCGAAATTGGCCCTCAGCGGACCGGCAGCTTGTGGGCCGGAAGCGGCCCGGCGGCTTCGGATATCAAATCTGCGAAAGCGGAAGGCGACTAGGTTGGCAGAGCATCGGCGAAACCACGCCAGCTATCCCGCGGAGACCTCACATTCCACCGACTCGAATGAGCTTAGAGCCGTGGCAGCTCGACCCTGAGCGACCACGCCGCAGCTAGAAGATCGCGTTCAAGCCGCTCTAGCTCCGTATTTGAGAGCACCGAAGGACGGCGCTGCGAAGCAGTGATCTCCTCAAGCTTGCCTGCGACCCGTGAGGTTTCGCCCCTTCCGGCACGCCGGCGGACGAAGGTCACGCAAATCTCGGTCAGGCACTCGTTTGAGTGAAACACTCCGGCCGGAATTTCATAGGATTGACCGGGCTCGAAATCCCCGACGCCCTCAAGCCGAAATCCATGACACCCAATAATTCGATATTCGCGATGATCCGCGCCGCGCTTTTCAACTGCGATAATCGGAGTCGGGGCATCGATGTCCCGATCTATACCCCACAGATTGTTGCGAAGCCGACCCGCGAGCACCATTGAGCGCAAATGACCGCTATGGGAATGCGGAATCTGCCCGAACGGCGCATCACGCCGCCAGATATGGACTCGCGAATAACCACCTGCACTATCGGGCACCTGTTGAAGCATAGTGAAACCGAGCGGATGCGACATCGCGCGGTCAGCGAGCTGCAAATGCCGAAGCGCGAACGCATAGGCCTCGGCAAGGTCGCGCGGGTACTTGGCGGCCTCTTCATCGGGATCAAGCATAGTGCGAGTCCTCGGCTGCCATCACCAGAGCGGAGGCAAGCAAAGGCTCGAGGTGGAACCAGCCACGGCCGAACAGAGGATTTAGCGACGCCCTGATCTCCGTCTCATCGAGTGGGAGACCGGCGCGCGCGAGGATTTCGTGCTGAACTGACTGGTGCCATCCCTCCTCGCACTCTTGGCGATGATATCCAAAGAAGCGTGAACCGCGTGTGTAGCGATAGGCTGGCTGCTGAGGGTCCTCCTGGGTAACGATTACCACATCGTTCGAGCGATCGAATCTCCAGAGACCGAAGTGCGGTGCGAGCCCTAGCAGGACCTTCAGCCGGGGGAATCTGGCCTTGGCCTGAAGGAGGCAAATGATCGTTGCAAGGAGGTCGGCCTGGACGGACGCAGTATCCCATGAACGGGGCGCAATGGTAGAGCTGCGCGAACGCGAGCGGTAATCGGCATAGGCGGCGCAGAGCGCCGCATTGGCCGGGTTGATGATGATGAACCTAATCGGGATATCGATCGACCGCGCTTTCGAGCTCGCCCCGAGAATCGGAACGATCCGAGCACGCACATATCGCCCTGTGTGACCACAATACTCCCATTCATCCGCAATCTTTGCCGCCGCCTCGAGCTTGCGCGAGATGAGATCAGGAAACAGCTCACCACCAACGGGCGTGCGCGTCAGTGGGGCGCGCAGCCACCAAAAAAACGTGGCAAGCGCCGCCGTGACGAGAACCGTCGAAAGCAGCCCGTCGATCAGGTTGCGAAAGAACTCAAGGTAAACGAAGGCGCCGTCGGCATTCCATTCGCCCACTACGAAGATCCGCATCGCAACGATTCCGCACAATATAAGGATGGCAGAGAACGTGACGGCGCGACGATGCGCCAGAATCCACTCGCCCAGAGTCGACGTTTCTTCCACACGATCCCCCGGCCTTACCCTTATCCTACGCGTCGCCCATTCGAGCATCGAAGGCAAGAAGCCTTTTTCGTTTGGCGCTGTAAAGAAGTCGATGATCCTGTCCGGGATCATATGCCGAATGGCCCATGTTCGTTGTCCTTGAGGGCCGGGACTGGCTGCTAGAGAACTGAGGGGGGCGCGAGTGGGTCAGCTTAGGCGCTTACCGCCGTCCGCTTAGGCAACAGGCTATTGTTTCAAATGCTTGAGTGTTCCCCCCACCCGGAGCGCTGGGGACATAATGGTAGGATGTCCCCGAGGCTATGGGGTGGCGCTGTGCTGCTTCGCCATGACCGCACGCGAAGGCGTCGTCGAGACCTGGGCGTGTGCGGCCACGTGGATTGCTGGCTGCGGAATTTTCACAGTAATCCGAGGTGCCGGCACGGCGGTACTGTTCACTGCTTGCCCCTCCTTCTTGAAGGTTCTGCTGAACCAGAATCTTGAGAGAATTTCCCGTGCGCCCCATCGGAAGCGCCGCCAAAATGGGAGAGAAGTAGCTTCGTCAGAGCTGATCGCTAAGGTGAGATTGTCGAGATCGTCTTCCGAAACAGCTTCTTTCGCCACTAGCCCCTCGATGGCCGCCCAGGTCGCGGGATGATAGATATTGCTCAAACTCCTCCTCAGGCAGCGAAGATCACGGCCCGTGAGTTTCTCTGCCTTAACCAGCGCTTGTCTAAGCTCCGAAAGACTACCCCGCTGTCGGTCACACTCCTTCAAGTCGGCTTTAACGAACCCCTTGTACAGAAAGAACAACGGTGGTGCTTTCCAAGCGACTAGCAGGGCCGCGCCGATGCTCACGGCCCACAAGATCAGGGTTATAATGTCTTGAGCCTGCCAGTTCATGGCTCGTCTGTACCTTATTGGGGAGGGTCACGCCAGAGAAGGCTGGGCTTGAAGTTCCGTTCCGGAAGGGTGGCCGTACTTGCGCTCCTCCTCATTGGCACCGTGCTTTGCAGGCCCAACGGTTACGCTAGTTAAAACGTCTGCTTCTGGGAATCGCAGTCGGCCACCGAAGGGTAGCAAATGGCGCTTAGAGGAACCGCCAGACCTGATTTAGCGAACGCGTCATGTATCATAGCTGGAGCATCAAAGCGGCCGTTGCCACCGGCCGCTCCGGTACGCTGCTAACCTCTGCAACTTTTATGACTGATTTTATGACGGCATTGCGCTTCTGCAAATTTCTGCAATGTTTTCAACATAGATTGGCGGACTCCGTCTCCGCCATCTCAGCCGCGCCGGGCGCGAGCGGAAGATCGATTTCGGGTGACGCGCCCTCCGCCGCCGGCTCCGCCACATCCGTTTCCGACCAATCCGGCCTGTGCTCGCAGCGCCGACGCGTATAGCTTCGATGCGGGAGGATTCGCCCGATCTACGCTGCGCCCGAAGCGAAGGCCGCCAGGGCCACGCCGCAGCCGGCCCGTCGGCAGCGGGCCGTCCCGGCCTTGTCGCTCTCGCCGGCGAAAGGCCGGCTCGACGCTTTCGCCGGCCTGCTCGGCGGCAGTGCCCGCACCACCCAGTTGAAGGCGATGGCGCGGGACCTGAACGCCGGCGCCGTCGTGCAACGCTTCCAGGTGGCGGAGAATGGCGACAAGACGTCCGACGGCGGACAGCTCTTCCTTCACGGCAAGCACGATCTGTATGCCGGAGCGGCGCAGTTCGAGCAGGTCGCCGAGCTCAGCCCCAACGTCGAGTTTCAGTCGGGCGAAGCCCGTGGCGACCTTCACCGGGTGATCCCGCGGTTGCGCGACGATACCGACTTCGCCGGCGAGGCCGCCGAATGGGACGGGGCGATCGACCGGCCGGCGATGAAGCGCGACACGGAGAGCCGCCACGCCGTGCACAAGCGCATGGACACGCTCCTGCCCGAGCTGATGGAGGAAAATGCGGACGAGCTCGATCCCGAAGGGGATGCCGAGGAGTATAGGGCCAATTACCGGGCGGACGCCTTTAGCCAGGCCTCGGACGAGCTCGATGAAGGGGCGCTCGCCGCCGACGAGCTCGACGACGAGCATCCCGCGGTGAGGGCGCTCGACGCCTATATCGCCGAGCAGGGTGCGGACCGGATCCTGCTGCCGAGCTCGTGCATCGAGGCCGCCAAGATCATCGCCGGACGCAATCCGGGCGCCACGGTCGACCGCGCGCCCGGCCCCGGCGACATGATCCAATATGTCGGGGACCAGAACGCCCCCGGGCAATGGCCCTTCCATGTCGCGACGACGATCATGACCGACGAGTCCGATTATGTGACCCTGGAGAATGCCGCGCCGAAGGAGGACGACGACGTCTCCAAGCTCAAGCTGGACCGAAGCTGGTATTTCGCCATGTACGGCGCCGCCGCCGAGCAGAGCTTCAAGGCGGCCTATGC
>JAXDPG010000022.1:0-5867 GCA_034668485.1 Sphingomonadales bacterium | reverse complement strand
GGCGCCCTCGGATGGCGTAATCTGCCGCTCGGCGCGCCGCTGCCCGCCGGCGGCGACCGGGAGACCTTCCATCGGGCGCGGCTGACGGAGAGCGGCGCGGTGCCGCTCGCCAACCAGGACAGCGGCGCTCAGAAGGCGCTGGCCGAGGCCGATCTCCTCCTCCGCAGCCGCCCGCACGACCCGCCACGACCAGCGGGGTACGAGATCGAGGCGCTCGACTTCTAGGCCATCAAGCGAAAATTAGCTTCGCCCCCCCAATCAGGAGGACCAGCCCCAGGCCCTGAAGCAATCGGGGCTTCGGCAGACGACCCGCGCCGAGCCATGTGCCGACGAGCGCGCCGGCCACGACCGCTGCAGTCAGGATCGGCAGCTCCCCGGGCAGCGACCGCGCGGACGCGAAATTGCCGGCGAGGCCGGCCAGCGAGTTGATGAAGATGAACCCGGCGGCGACGCCCGACGTCCGGCGCGCATCTTCCCAGCCGAACAGGATGACGAGCGGGCTGAGGAAGATGCCGCCGCCGGTGCCGGTCAGCCCGGCCAGCAGTCCGAGGCCCGCGCCCGCCGGCAGGGTGACGGTCAGCGGGGGCGGGTGCGGCTCGCGCTGCGCCAGACGGGAAGGGTGCCAGAACATCCGCAGGGCCGACGCCCAGAGCAGCAGCCCGACGAGCGGACGATAATATTCCGGGGCGATTGAGATCGAGCCGCCGAGAAAGGCCGCGGGCGCGGCGGTGACGACGAACGCGGCGAGCAGGCGAAAATTGGTTTGCCCGGCCTGCCAGTAGCGGACGCTGCCGAATCCGGCGACGACGAGGTTGAGCGCCAGCGCGGTCGGCCGCATCGTCTCCGGCGCCACCGCGAACAGCGCCATGATCGCGAGATAGGCGGAAGCGCCGCCATGGCCGACCGTCGAATAGAGCGCCGCCGCCAGCGCCATGAGAAGGGCGATCCAGACGATCGTGCTCGAATCCATGCCGCTCCTATTCCTGCGCCAGGCGGCCCGGACTCGATCCGGCATCCACCTTCTTGCCTGTCACGATGTAAGATGGACCTCGGATCGAGTCCGGGGCGACGGTTCTCGCCACTGCGAGCGTCAGCCAGTCACCTCCAGAACCATGTTGGTCGGAGTCTCTGCCGCGCGACGGACCTCGGTGAAGCCCGCTTGCCGGCAAACTTCGGCCAGCCTTTTCTCGCCCGCCTGGGCGCCGAGGCCGAGCCCGACCTCCTGCGAGAGGGAATTGGGCGTGCAGATCGTGCACGACGCCGCGTAGAAGATCTGCCCGAGCGGGTGCATGTTCTCCGCCATCTTGTCCCCCGCCATCGGTTCGACCAGCATGAACGTGCCGCCGGGAGCGAGCGTGTCGCGGATGTGGCGGGCCGCGCCGACGGGATCGCCCATGTCGTGCAGGGCATCGAACATGCAGGCGAGCTCGAAGCCGTCACCCGCGAAATCCTGGGCCTTGGCCACCTGGAAGTCGACGTTGGTGACGCCTGCGGCCGCGGCCTTCCTTTTCGCTTCCTCAATCGAAGGCGCGTGGAAATCGATGCCGTGGATGGTCGAGTTCGGATAGGCCTGCGCCATCAGCACGGTGGAGGAGCCGTGGCCGCAACCGATGTCGGCCACTTTGGCGCCGGCTTTGAGCCTGGCCTCCACGCCTCGAAGCGCGGGAATCCAATTGTCGACGAGATTCGCCTGGTAGCCGGGGCGGAAGAAGCGGTCGGTGCCGCAGAACAGGCATTGGGGATGATCGCCCCACGGGCGTCCCTTGCCGGTCTTGAAGGTCTCGGTTGCCTTTTCGTGCCCGGCGAACTGCGAGACGATGAGCTGGAAGAAGCCCTGCATGCAAGCCGGCTGGCCCTCGCGCGTGAAGACCAGCGCCTGCTCGGGCGAAATTGAAAAGCTGTCATCCTCGGCGTGATGCCGGACGTAGCCCGCGGCGCAGACGGATCCCAGCCATTCGTGGAGATATTTCGGGTTGAGGGCGGTCTTCGCGGCAAGTTCCTCGACGGTCACACGCCCGGCGCCGTCCAGCGCCGTGAACACTCCGGCCTGGTCGCCGAGATAGGCCATGAAAAGGCTCAGCGCACCGGCGACATCGCCGATCACCTTGCCGATCAGATCGTTGAGAACGGCTTCGTCGAATGTGTCTGTCATGGGGCATGGCTCCGCTCGAACCGGGCAAGGCCGCCCGGTACCGGTTCCTACCATCATCGGCCGAAACTTGCGACTTGGGCGGGTCTCACGCTCCGGCGGGCAACGATGACGAGTCTCCGCTCCGGCCGGGCAGAGTTCACCGGTCGGCGCTAGCCGCCGGTCACGCTCATGTGCCTGGCGACCGCGGGCGCCGGCCCATCGATGCGGAAGTCGTGCCCGCGCGGCTTGCCGGCGATGAGCCGGTCGAGCGCCTCGTCGACCGCCGCCCGCCCGCCGGAGCGCAAAAGGTCGCGGAGCTCGACCTTCTGGTCGTGGCCGAGGCAGCCATAGACGGTTCCGGTCGCGGCGACCCGGATGCGGTTGCAGCCGTCGCAGAAATTGCCGGTGAGCGGGGTGATCAGCCCGAGCCGGATCGAGGTCCCGCCGACGTCGAAATAACGCGCCGGCCCGCCGGTCCGGACCGACGTCGGGAGCAGCGGGAAACCGGCCTCGAGCCGGTGGCGGACCGTGTCCAGCGGCAGGTAATGGCGGGTGCGGTCCTGCTCGACGTCGCCGAGCGGCATCGTCTCGATCAGGCTCAGGTCGAAGCCGCGGCCGGCACACCAGGTCAGCATGTCCGCGATCTCGTCCTCATTGACGCCCTTGAGGGCGACCATGTTGATCTTGATCCGAAGCCCGACCGCCGCGGCGGCGTCGATGCCCGCCATGACCTTGGCAATATCTCCTCCACGGGTGATATGCCGGAAGCGGTCCTCGCGCCGGCTGTCGAGGCTGACGTTGATCCGCCTGATGCCGGCCTCTCGGAGCCGCGCCGCGTGGAGGGCGAGCTGGGTTCCGTTGGTGGTCAAGGTGAGCTCGTCGAGGCCGCGCCCGATCCGGGCGCCGAGCTCGCCGACAAGATCGGCGATCCCGCGGCGCACCAGCGGCTCGCCCCCGGTCAGCCTGATCCGGGTGACGCCGCGCGCGATGAAGATGTCGGCGAGCGCCTCGATCTCCTCAAGCGTCAGGATATCGCTTTTGGGCAGGAAGCGCATCGTCTCGGCCATGCAATAGCGGCAGCGCAGGTCGCAGCGGTCGGTCACCGACAGTCGGACGTAGCTGATCCGCCGGCCGAACGAATCGACCAGTAACTTCGAATCTATGGCGGCGAGCGGCTTCACGTCAGATACCGGCATACCATTGGTAGCCGGAGCGATCCTCCCAATAACCGCCCTTGCCGAGGCCGATCCGCTCCAGGCTCTCGACCGCCTCGACCCGCATCACATATTTGGCGTGCTTGTAGCCGAGCTGGCGTTCGACCCGGAGGCGGAGCGGCGCGCCGTGGCCGATCTCGAGGGGCTTATCGTTCATCGCCCAGGCGAGGATTGTCTGCGGGTGCCAGGCGTCGACCAGGTCGATGCTCTCGTAATAGGGAATGCCGTTGAAGTCGTCGGCGCAGTGGAAGACGATGTAGCGCGCCTGCGCCCGGAGGCCGGCGCCCTGCAGCAACAGCCGCAAAGGCACGCCGGTCCACTTGCCGATCGCGCTCCACCCCTCGACGCAATCGTGGCGGGTGATCTGGGTGCGGGCGGGCAGCCGCCCGATCCGGTCCAGCGACAGCGCCAGCGGCCGGGTCACCAGCCCGTCGACGACGAGGCGCCAGTCGGCGAAGGCGGAAGCGGCGTGCGCCCGATAGGCGGGCGAGGCCGGCATGACGTTGCCATTGGTCCGGAACAAAGGCGACATGTCCGCGCCTTCATACTCCCGGGCGAGCGCGCTGCGGTCGATCACCAGCCGCTGCACGCGCCTGGTCAGGTCCTGGGCGGAGAATTGCACGGCCTGGAAGCCCGCCGAGCGGCCGATCCGGTCGCAGCCCGACAGCAGCAGCCCGCCGGCGCCCGCGCCCAGCGATGCGATCATCCGCCGGCGGCTCACCTTTTCGATCATGGCTTCTCCCTCGGCAGGCGATAGCGGCCGGTGATCATCGAGCGGATCTCGTTGATCGGCCCGGCCAGAACCACCATGACCAGATGGACGAGGATGAAGGCGGCGATCAGGGCCGCGGCGATGAAGTGGAGCGAGCGCGCCGATTGCCGCCCGCCGAACAGGTCGAGCAGCCATGGCCAGGCCGAGTCCATAGCCGGCGACAGGGTCAGCCCGGTGAGCACGATCAGCGGCAGCAGGCCGAACAGGATGCCGAGATAGCTGGCCTTTTGCAGGATGTTGTAGTGGCGAGCCGCGGCGCCGGTGGGGAAGCGCAGGCGGGCGTGGTCCTTGATGTCGCTCCAGATGTGCCGCGGCGAGAGCTGCTCGCGGCTCGGCGCCAGATCGCTCTGGATGTGGCGGTTGCGGAAGCTCCACGCCCAGTAGAGGAGGCCGGGCACGACCAGCAGCCAGGCGAACAGGAAATGCCAGGCGCGGGCGCCGGCGAGGTCGTAGCTTGTGGGGATCGTCGCCCAGCCGGGAAAGGCCGGCGCGGCGCGAGTGCCGTGGATGACCAGCCAGGCCCGGTCGGGGTTGGCGCCATATTCGCCCCAATAGAGGCGCGGATGGGCGTTGAAGATCATCATCCCGCTCATCAGCATGACGAAGACGGTCAGCGCGTTGAGCCAGTGCCAGATCCGGGTCGACCGCCGATGGCGATAGACGAGGTCGCCGCCCTGCGGCTGCGCCGGCGCCGTCTCCTCCGGCGCGATCTCTTCTTCAGGCGCTTCGGGAGTCATCGCACCCCTCTTGCGGTCCCATCCCGTCTATCCGGAATCGGCGCGCATCCCAAGCGGCGATCCAGGCCCGAAGTCGATCCGCGCGAAGCCGCGCGGACTGTCCGGAATCGGACGAAGTGGACGAAGTGGACGCAAGAAGGGGGTTTTCCTGACTCCTCGATCCGGACCTGATCCGGCGCTGTCCGGCGGAAGGTGACAAACCGACGCCCGATGCGCGAATCGCCGTCCCAACCGTCACCTTCGGAAGCTTGTCGAGCTGCGGCGAGCGTGCGAATCGACTCGCAAACGGGTAGAACATAAATCGAACGAAAATGCAAGCCCGTCGCCGCGCCCCGAGCCTTGGACGCAAGGCCTTCCGATGACCGCCGAGCGCGCTATGCTCAGGCGGAAAGGGGGCGCCCGGGAATAGAATGGGGCTAAGGATCCGAATGAATGAACGGGTTCGGCGCGCGCGAGCCAAGGGGGAATCCGGGGTCGAGGCCCGCCGCTCCCCCCTTGAGCTGAGATGGGCGATATTCCTGCTTTCGATCACCGCGGCTTGCTCCGTCGCCCCTCCGACGGAAAAATCGGGACCGCGGCCGCTGACCCAGGCGCAGGCGGCGGACTGCGGGATGAATTTCGTCGTGCGGCGGTTAATTCCGAGACCGGGCTCGGGCGAGTCGCGAGTCAAGAGCGGTGCATCGATACCGGCTTGCGCGCTTCCGAGCGCCGTTGAAATCGCCGCCGCCTGCCGCGGACCGGAAGGCGTTCCGATCCCGGGAACTCGCGACCCGGACGGTGCGGACGCGCCGCAATATGCCTTCCCGGACTACAGCGTCCAAAACCCTGTCTGCCGCGATGCGGATTCCGGCCGCAGCGCGGCCGACTGCATGTTCGATCTCGACGGGCGGCAATCGGGCCGCGAGCGAATCACGGCTCGTCTCCATCATCGCTTTCACGATCTGAGCAACGCCATCGCCCACGATTATCTGTCGACGGGATGGGAAGTGGATTCGGTCTGCAGGTCGGGGCGG
>JAXDPG010000021.1:0-2783 GCA_034668485.1 Sphingomonadales bacterium | reverse complement strand
CTCGATCGTGCGGCGAGCTCCGTCGCGCTCCAGGATCAGCACGTCGAACCGGCTTCCGCCCGGCCCGGGCGTGACGTTTTCGGCGCGGACGTCGGCAAGCGCGGAAAAGCCGTAGGTCACCACGCGCCGATCGCGGATCCGGCTGAGGATATTCTGCACTTCGGGATGATCGACGCACATCACCGCTAGCCCGTAGAAGGGCACGTTTTCGATGAACTCGAGATAGGCGTCCTTGGCTTTATCGAAGCTGCCGTAATGCTCGAGGTGCTCGGGATCGATGTTGGTGACGATGGCGATCGTCCCGTCGAGGCGCAGGAAGCTGCCGTCGCTCTCATCGGCTTCGATCACCCACCAGTCGCTCTTGCCGAGCCGGGCATTGGAGCCGTAGCGGTTGATGATCCCGCCGTTGATCACGGTCGGGTCGACCCCGCCGCCGTCGAGAAGGGCCGCGATCATCGAGGTCGTCGTGGTCTTGCCGTGAGTGCCGGCGACGGCGACCGTCTTTTGCATGCGCATCAGCTCGGCGAGCATTTCGGCGCGCTTGACCCGTGGCAGCCGGCGCTGCGCCGCAGCCTCGATCTCCGGATTGTCGTCCTTGATCGCGGATGAGCAGACCACGACCGCGGCATCGCCGAGATTGTCGGTCGAATGGCCGATGCTGATCGGGATTCCGGCCTTGCGGAGCTTTTCGACGACGTAGCTGTCGGCGACGTCGGAGCCCTGCACCTTATAGCCGAGCTGGTGCATCACCTCGGCGATACCGGACATGCCGATGCCGCCGATGCCGACGAAATGGATCGTGCCGATGTCGGTGCCCATCGCCTTCATCATGCCGGCACGCCTCCCGACGGAGCACCGGCCTTGGTCCGCGGACTAAGTACCCGGCCGACCGCGACCGGAGCGAGGCCCTTGCCGACGCGCTCTACGAGATCGGCAAGATCGCGCGCCGCGTGGGGGCGACCGACCGACAGGGCCCGGGCCGCGGCATTATCGAGCGCTTGCGGATCGGCCGCCATCGCCTCGATCTGGCGCGCGAGTACTCCGGGCGTGAAGTTCGACTGCTGGATCGTTCGGGCGCCGCCGGCCTTGGTCATCTCGCGCGCATTGGCGGTCTGGTGATCGTCGGTGGCGGCGGGATAAGGGATCAGGATCGCCGGCCGTCCCGCGGCGGTCAGCTCGGCAATGGTCGATGCACCGGCCCGTCCGATGACGAGATGGGCGTCGGCGAGCTTCGCCGGCATGTCTTCGATATAGGTGAGAAGCTCGGCTGGGATGCCGAGCTCGGCATATTGCCCGCGAACGCGCTCAATATCGTCGGGCCGGCATTGCTGGACGACCTGCAGCCGGCGGCGAAGCGAGGGGTGGAGCAGGCCGAGGCCCTCCGGCACGATCTCGCCGAGGATCGTCGCGCCCTGGCTTCCGCCGGTCACCAGGATCTTCAGCGGCGCGACCTCGTCGAACGGCGGAAACGGCAGCTCGCCCAGGCGCGCTATCTCCTCGCGCACCGGATTGCCAACCAGCACCGCCTTTTCCCTGTACCGTGGCTTTAGGCGATCGATCTGGTCATAGGCGGTGCCGATCGCGGCCGCTTCGCCCGCCAGCAGCCGGTTGACGCGGCCCATCACCGCATTCTGCTCGTGGATGACGGTCGGGATGCGCATGGCGCTCGCGGCGAGCAGCGAGGGAAAGGCGGGATAGCCGCCAAAGCCGACCACCGCGTCGGGCCGATGTTCGCGGTACAACCGCTTCGCTTCGGCGCGGCCTTTGGCGACCGAGACGAGGGCCTTGAGCCAGCCGATCGGTCCGCCGCCGAGCCTGCCGGCGGGCAGGATATGCACCGGCACGTCCTCGAACAGGCCAGGGAAGCGCGCGCCGCGCTCGTCGGTGATCAGCAGCACGCCGTGGCCGCGGCGCTTGAGCTCCGCAGCCAGCGCATGTGCCGGGATCATGTGTCCGCCGGTGCCGCCGGCGGCCAACACAAAGTTCATCCGGTCAACGACTCCCCGCTCCACTTCACGACATAGGGTGAACGCGTGAGATACGGGTTCCGGCGCGTGAAGGCGAGCAGCAAGCCCGTGCCGATCGACAGCGCCAGCATCGAACTGCCGCCATAGCTGATGAACGGCAGGGTCATGCCCTTGGACGGCGCGAGCTGGACGTTGACCATCATGTTGATCAGCGCCTGCAGCCCGAACTCGACCGCGAGGCCGGCCGCGGCGAGGATCGCGAAGCCATGATCTTCATCGAGCAGCTTGATCAGCACCCGCGCGACGATCCCGAGGTAGAGGCAGGCGATGGCGAGGCAGGCGATCAGCCCGAACTCCTCGCCAATCACCGAGAAGATGTAATCGGTGTGCGGCTCGGGCAGGCCGAACTTGCGCGTGCCGCCGCCCGGCCCCATGCCGAACAGGCCGCCGGCGGTCAGCGTCTTCAGCGCATTTTCGACCTGGAAATTGTCGCCTTCGCCGAACAGGAATCCATCGATCCGTATGGTCGCCACGGGGTAGAAGAAATAGGCCAGGATCACCCCGACGACCGCCGCGCCGGCGAGCATGCCGAGCATCCGGAGGCTCACGCCGGCGAGCGCCAGCATCGCCACCCACACGGCGCAGAAGATGATCGTGCTGCCGAAGTCGGGCTGCTTCATCAGCAGGAAGGCGATGGTGCCGACGACGGCGGCCGAGATCGGATAGACCGGCAGCGACTTGTCGCTGTCCTTGAGGCTCAGAAGCCACGCCAGGGAGACGACGAAGAAGGGCTTGAGGAACTCCGACGGCTGGACC
>JAXDPG010000020.1:0-5691 GCA_034668485.1 Sphingomonadales bacterium | reverse complement strand
CGTCGGGGGCGAAGCCCTTGAGCGCGACCAGGACGTAGAAGAAGACCGAGATGGCAAGGAGAGCGAGGCCGGCGACCAGCATGCCGGTGATCGCGCCGGCCCGGAAGGCGACGGTGAGGCCGCGCTGGAGGCTGGTGCGGGCGGCCTCGGCGGTGCGCACGTTGGCGCGGACCGAGATGTTCATGCCGATGAAGCCGGCGGCGCCGGAGAGCAGCGAGCCGAGCACGAAGCCGGCGGCCTGGATCGGCCCGAGGAGGAGGAAGACGAGGATCGCGACGACCACGCCGACGATCCCGATCGTGCTGTACTGCCGGAACAGATAGGCCTTGGCGCCCTCCTGGATGGCGGCGGCGACGGCGACCATCCGTTCGTTGCCGGGGGAGGCGCGCAGCACCTGGCTGCTGGTGAAGATGCCGTACAGCACCGCGACGAAGCCGCAGGCGATGGCAATGAGCACGACGGTCATGAAGGTTCCTTCCCCTTGGAATTCGAAGCCGGGCAGGGCGATGGCCCCGGCGCGGACGCGCCCGGATGTGGGGCGCCCTTTAGGGGGCTTGAGCGAGGGATTCAACCGTGGGCGTTCAGCGATGTTCCCAGCCGAGCCGCGGGGGCAGCTCGACGCTTTCGCCGGCGTCGGTGAGGCTAAGCCCGGCGCCCTCGGCGAGCCGGCCGATGCGGCTGAAGGGGAGGCCGAGCTCGTCCTGCAGTGCGAGGATTTCCACCGCCCGCGCGGGCGGGGCGGCGAACAGCAATTCGTAATCGTCCCCCGCCGTCGCCGCTTCCAGCCGAGTCTCGCGGGCATCGCCGAGGGCGGACCGGAAAGCTTCGGAAAGCGGCATCGAGGCAAGATCGATCTCCGCCGCGGCCCCGCTGGCGGCGGCGAGGCGGGCGGCGTCGATCAGCAGCCCGTCCGACACGTCCATTATCGCGGCGACCAGCGGCGCCAGCTTCTGCCCCGCCTCGAGCCGGGGGCGCGGATTCCGGTAACGCTCGACCAGCACCTCGCTGACGCCCCTCAGCCCGGCGCCGGCATCGCCGATCGTGCCTGTGACCCAGAGATGGTCGCCGGGCCGACCGCCCGAGCGCGACGGCACCGCCCCGTCCGCTTCGCCGATCGCGGTCAGCGCCAGCGTCCGCGGTCCATTGCCGCGCACGGTGTCCCCTCCGAGCAGGGGGATGGCGAAGGCGCCGAGCGCGGTCTCGAGACCCTTGGCGAACGCCGCATCCCACGCGTCCTCGCCGAGGCTGTAGCCGAGCAGCACCCCCACCGGCCGGGCGCCCTTGGCGGCGAGGTCCGAGAGGTTCACCGCGACCAGCTTCCAGGCGACGTCGCCGGGCGGATCGCCGGGCAAATAGTGGACGCCTTCGACGAGCATGTCGTGGGTGAGGACGAGGGTGCGGCCGGCTATCTCCAGCACGGCGGCGTCGTCGCGGAGCCCGCGGGCGGCGGGGTGGGTCGCAAGACCGCGCAGCGACTCGATGAAGGCGGATTCGGACGACATGACCCGTCATTGCGAGGAGCGAAGCGACGAAGCAATCCAGAGCAGGCTCCGAGGCCGCGCTGGATTGCCGCGCTACGCTCGCAATGACCGCTACGCCGTCACTTCCGAACGTCCTTGGCGACCGCATCGAGGAGGCCGTTGACGAAGCCGGCCTCCTTCTGGCCGTAGAAAGCCTTGGCGACGTCGACATATTCGGAGATGACGCTGCCGGTCGGAACGTCGATTCGGGCGGCGAGCTCATAGGCGCCGGCGCGCAATATCTGGCGCATCGGCCGGTCGAGGCGGTGGAGCGGCCAGTCGGGAGCGAGGCGGGCCGCGATCGCCGCGTCGAGCTCGGCCTCGCGCGCCGCGACTCCGCTCACCAGATCGTCGAAGAAGTCGACCTCGGCTTCCTCATATTGGGCGCCCTCGATGGTCGCGCCGAGCCGGTGGTGGTGGAATTCGTGGAGCAATTGCGGCACCGTCACCGGCTCCATCTCGCGCTGGTAGAGCGCCTGCACCGCGGCCAGGCGGGCGGCGGAGCGGGAACGCGAACGGGCGGAAGGCGGGGCCATGGGCGGCGGCCATAGCCGGGCCGTCCGGCCAGCCCAAGCCCTTTCGGCCCGGGTCCCGGAGCGGCACAGTCCGCGCCACTCAATCTGCCTTCAATACCGAACCTCAAGATCCCCATGGAGGAGCGGACCGACGGCGGCGTCCCGGCGACGCCGCAGCTCGACCCCGGCATCACGGCGGGCCTGCGCGCGCTGTTCTTCGACACTCGCCCGCCGAAGATTATTCTGCTAAACGAGTTATTTACAGCGACAGACGGGCGTTTTTGCGTCGACATCGCCTGAGGGGAAGGGAATTTACGTGGCGGACCTATTGGGTACCGTGGGAGGCGACAGCCTGACCGGAACCAGCGGCGCGGATCGCATCGAGGCGCTCGCCGGCAACGACGTCGTCCGGGGCGAGGGCGGCGACGACGTCCTCCTCGGCGGCGACGATAGCGACCAGATCGAAGGCGGCGCGGGCGACGACAGGATCGAGGGCGGCGACGGGGCCGACTACATCCAGGGCGGCGCCGGCGCCGACACGATGATCGGCGGCGAGGGCAACGACATCGTCTACGACGGCGAAGGCTCCGACATCATCGACATGGGCGGCGGCGACGATTATGCGAGCCTCGTCTACGGCTCGCTCGGCGCCTACAATGTCCAGCTGAGCGGCGGCGACGGCCGCGACACGATCCGGCTCGTCTCGTTCGGATCGAGCAGCTTCACGATCGACCTCGGCGCCGGCGACGACCAGATCGGCATCGAGCTTTTGAGCGGGCCGGCGACCCTGACGCTCGGCGCCGGGTCCGACACGATCGGCCTGACCTATACCTATCCGGGATCGACCTCGCAGCCCAGCACCGGCGTGATCACCGTCACCGATTTCGAGACGGGCGTGGTCGGCGACACGCTCGACTTCCTCGGCGGGCTGACGATGGCGCTCTCCAACTGGAATTATGACCTCAACCCGTTCGGCACGGGCCCCGGGAGCGGCCACCTGCGCATGATTCAGCAGGGCGCGGACGCGGTTCTGCAGATCGACCGCAACGGCGGCGCCGACTCGTTCGTCACCTTCATCGTCTTCAAGAACCACTCGGTCGCCGACTTCACTCCGAACAATCTCGACGGCTTCCCGACCGACGGAACCATTCCGGCCGGACTGTCGATCGTCGGGACCGGCGGCAGCGACACCCTCGTCGGCTGGGCCGGCGACGATTCGCTTTCGGGCGGCGGCTTCTACGACGTCCTCTACGGCGGCGCCGGCAGCGACCGGCTCGACGGCGGCGAGGACAGCGACCAGCTCTACGGCGAGGTCGGCAACGACCTGCTCAACGGCGACGGCGGCGACGACTATCTCGACGGCGGCCGCGGCAACGACTTCATGAACGGCGGCGAGGGCAACGACCAGCTCATCAGCGGTTCCGGCAACGACACGCTCGACGGCGGAGCCGGCGACGACCTCCTGTCCTTTTACGAGGTCTCGGCGGGTACCGCCCAGGGCGGGCTCGGCAGCGACCGGTTCTGGCTGAACTCCAGCACGTCGGGGGGCCTGTTCTCGTTCGACGGCGGCGCCGGCGCGGACCGGTTCGAGATCCAGGCCCTGAGCGGCCGGGTCGATTTGACCCTGGGCGCCGGGGCCGACGTGATCTCGCTGGGCAATTCGGCGCCGGCGATTCTGCTCGGGCAAGGCAATGTCGTGGTTTCCGACTTCGAGACCGGGGCGGGCGGCGACAGCGTCGAGTTCAAGCTGCTGCTGACCGGGCTGAGCGGGGGGTGGGACGGTTCCTCCAACCCCTTCGGCAGCGGCGGCTACGCCCGGCTCGTTCAGAGCGGCACCGACACGCTGCTCCAGATCGATGCCAATGGCGGCGGCAATAGCTGGCAGACGGCTGTGACCTTCACCGGGCGGAGCCTCGCCAGCTTCACGGCCGCGAATTTCGACGGTTTTCCCCCGGACGGCTCGACGCCGCCGGGCCTGGTCCTGACCGGCACGCCCGGCATCGACAATCTGCAGGGTGGAGCCGGCGGCGACACGATCGACGGGCTCGAGGGCAACGATCATCTCGTCGGCGGTGCCGGCGGCGACACGATCCGCGGCGGCGACGACCATGACTGGCTCCAGGGCGACGGCGGCAACGATCTGCTCGAGGGCGGCGCCGGCAACGACCGCCTCGAGGACGGCGCCGGCAACGACGTGGCCCTCGGCGGAGCGGGCAACGACACTTTCTGGAACGATCTTGGAAGCGACCGGCTCGACGGCGGCGCCGACGCCGATTCGTTCACGGTGCAGCGCCAGGGCAGCCAGGCCGACACCGTCACGATCAGCGGCGGCGCCGGCAATGACACGGCCGAGCTCTACATCTACAGCGCCAGCCTCTACCGCGCCGACATGGGCGAGGGCGACGACCGCATCGACATTTCCGCGGGCAGCGGCACTGTCGAGATGACGCTCGGCGCCGGCGCCGACACCGTCGGCCTGTCCGGGGTGAACTGGTCGGGAACCCAGCAGCTCTCGATCCTCGATTTCGCGCCCGGTACCGGCGGCGACCGGCTCGACCTCGGCCAGTATTTCTCGACCTTCCTCACCGGCTGGAACGGGAGCGACAACCCGTTCACCACCGGCCATGTGCGCCTGTTCAAAGCGGGCGCGGACATGCTCTTCCAGGTCGACCGGGACGGCGGCGGCGACGGCTTCCGGACCGTCGTCACCCTCAAGAATGTCGGGCCGTCCGGCTTCACCGCCGACAATTTCGGCTGGGCGCCGACGGTCGTCACCGGCGAAACGCGAGTCGGCGGCACCGGCAACGACACCCTGGTGGCCGGCGATGGTGACGATACGCTCGACGGCGGCGCGGGTGCCGATACGATGTGGGGCGGGCGCGGCAACGATCTTTATTTCGTCGACAATGCAGCCGATTCCGTCCGCGAGTTCACCGGCGAGGGCACGGACGAGATCCGTACCGGGCTGGCAAGCTACAGCCTCGCGGCGCTGCCGAACGTCGAGAACCTCACCGGCACGTCGGCCGGGGGCCAGCAGCTTCGCGGCAACGCCGGCGGCAATGTCGTCTCGGGGGGCGACGGCAACGACCTGCTGCTCCTCCAGGACGGCGGCTCGGACACGGGGCGGGGCGGCGACGGCAACGACGTCGTCTATTTCGGGGCGTCGTTCGGCGCCGGCGACGTCGCCGACGGCGGTGCCGGCCGCGACGCGGTCGTGCTCCAGGGCAATGTCACTCTGGTGCTCAACGACAGCAATCTGGTGAATATCGAATCGATCTCGATCCAGAGCGGCGCCCAGACGGCTTTCGGCGACACTTCGGGCAATTTCTACGATTTCAACGTCACCACCTCCGACGGCAACGTCGCCGCCGGCCAGCAGCTGATCGTCAACGCCCAGTCGCTTCGGGCCGGCGAGGATCTGGTCTTCGACGGCTCGGCGGAGACGGACGGCAAGTTCCTCATCTTCGCCAGCCGCGGCCTCGACACCCTGAAGGGCGGCGCCGGGGTCGACGTCTTCTTCTTCGAGGGCCAGCGCTGGGGCACCGGCGACACGGTCGACGGCGGCGGCGGCCGCGATGCGGTGGTGATCAGCGGCAGCACCGGCATCGTCCATATCGAGTTCGCCGCCGACAGCTTGAAGAACATCGAGTCGATCT
>JAXDPG010000019.1:0-2967 GCA_034668485.1 Sphingomonadales bacterium | reverse complement strand
GTCGGCCTCGTCGTCGGCGAAGCAGGCGAGATGGACCCGGCCGAGGCCGGCCAGATGGGACAGTTCGTCCCTGCCCGAACCGGCGCCCGCTTCGTGATGGATTTCGGCGACGTCGATTCGGCCAAGTTCGAAGCCTATGCCGCCGACGGGCGGGTGCTGGCGGCGATCCACCGCCGCGAGGGGGAGAAGCTCGCCGCCTTCGAGCGGGCGGTCGCGGCCCGGGCCGACCTCAGCCTGTTCGTCAGCGAGGCGGAAGCCGCTTTGTTCCGGCGGCGCAGCGGCCTCGCCGGCGCCGACATCAGGGCTCTGCAGAACGGGGTCGATCTGGATTATTACGATCCGGAGGCGGTTTTCCCGCGGGTGGGGGAGGGCGGGCCGCTGATCGTCTTCACCGGCCAGATGGATTATTCGCCCAATATCGACGCGGTGAGCTGGTTCGCCCGGGACGTGCTGCCGCTTCTCCCGGGCGCCCGCTTCGCCATCGTCGGACGCAAGCCGGCCGAGGCCGTGCGCCGGCTCGCGGGGCCGCGGATCGTCGTCACCGGCGCGGTGCCGGACGTGCGCTCCTGGCTCGCCGCCGCCGACGTCGCCGTCGCGCCGCTGCGGATCGCGCGCGGCATCCAGAACAAGGTGCTGGAGGCGATGGCGATGGCTCGGCCGGTGGTCGCTTCCCCGGCCGCGTTCGAGGGTATCGAGGCCGCGCCGGGACGCCACCTCCTGGTCGCCGAAGGCGCCGGAGCCCAGGCCGAAGCGATCGCCGCCTTGCTCGGCGATCCGGCGCGGGCGGCGGCGATGGGGCAGGCGGCGCGGCGGCACATGCTCGAACGCTATCGCTGGGAGGCGCGGCTGGCGCCGCTGGCCGACATGATCGGCGCCGGGCCCCGGCAGGCGGCGGCATGACGGCGGTCCTGCCCATCGCCCGCGCCGAGCCGGCGGCCGGCGCGTGGCGAACGCACCTCATCGCGCTCGGCGCGGTCGCGGCGGCGATCCTCGTCCTGTTCGGGCGCGACGCCGCCGGCATGGCGGAGATCTGGTGGCGGAGCGCCACCTTCAACCATTGCCTGCTGATCGTCCCGATCATCGCCTGGCTGGTGAGGCAGCGCCTGCCCGAACTGAAGGCGCTGGCACCGCGGGCCTGGCCGCCGGGCCTGGCGCTGGTCGCCGCCGGCGCTCTGGCCTGGCTGCTCGGCGAGGCGGGCAGCGTCAGCCTGCTCAGGCATCTCGGCCTGGTGCTGGTTCTTCAGGGGGCCGTCGTCGCCTGCCTCGGCAAGGCGGTGGCGCGAGGGCTCGCTTTCCCGATCTTCTATGCCCTGTTCCTCGTCCCGTTCGGCGAGGAGCTGGTGCCGCCGATGCAGCAGGTGACGGCGCGGATGAGCATGTCGCTGCTCGCCCTGACCGGCGTGCCGGCCAATCTCGACGGCATCTTCATCTCGACCCCAACGGGGCTGTTCCGGGTCGCCGAAGCCTGCTCGGGAGTCCGGTTCCTGGTCGCCATGGCCGCCCTCGCGGCGCTGGTCGCGAACCTCTGCTTCCGCGCC
This sequence comes from Sphingomonadales bacterium, assembly GCA_034668485.1. Lineage (GTDB taxonomy): Bacteria > Pseudomonadota > Alphaproteobacteria > Sphingomonadales > Sphingomonadaceae > Allosphingosinicella. The sequence goes on along the minus strand of JAXDPG010000019.1, from coordinate 1,429 downwards.
TGGCCGCGGCGCCTGCTGTTCGTCGCCGCGGCGATGGCGATCCCGGTCGCCGCCAACGGAGTCCGCGCCTTCGGGACGATCTACGTCGCCCACCTCACCAACAACGAGGTCGCGCTCGGCTTCGACCATATCGTCTACGGCTGGATCTTCTTCGGGCTCGTCATCGCCCTGATCATGGCGGCTGGCTGGCCCTTCTTCGACCGCAGGCCGGCCGAAGCCTGGTTCGATCCCGCCGAGCTGCAGCCGCCCGGTACCGAGCCCGGCAGCCGGTCGCAGGCGCTTCGGGTCGCCGCCGCCGCCGTCGCCCTCGCCGCCGCCGCGCCGCTCTGGTCGGGCGCGGTCGCCGCTGCCGGAACCTCCGCCGCGCCGGCGATCGCCCTGCCTGACGTCAAAGGCTGGACCCGGGTCCGCGGCGACGGCGCCTGGCAGCCCCATTATACGGGCGCCGACCGGATCGCGCTCGGCCGTTACCGCAACGCCGCCGGCCGGGAGGTCGATCTCGCCATCATCCTGTTCGCCCGGCAGGGGGAAGGCCGCGAGGTCGTCGGCTACGGCCAGGGCGCCTCCGACGAGGACGGGGCCTGGTCGTGGACCGCCGACACCGCGCCGCCGCCGGGCGGCAAGGCCGAACGGATCGGCTCGCACGGCCGGGTACGCGAGGTGGCGAGCTTCTACCGGGTCGGCGCCATCCTCACCGGCAGCCCGGCGCGGGTGAAGCTGGAGACGGTCAGGGTGCGGCTGCTCGGCGGTCCGCAGCGCGCGGTGGCAGTGCTGGTCGCGGCCCCGGCGCCGGCCGACGGGATCAGCCCGCGCCCGGCGATCGACGCCTTCCTGAAGGACCTGGGCCCCATCGAACCGCTTGCCGACCGGGCCGCGGGGCTGGCAGGAGCCTGATCATGTGCGGCATTGCCGGCCTGTTCCATCCCGACGTGCCCAAGCCCGTCGACCCGCAAAGGGTGCAGGCGATGGCGGACGCCCTCGCCCATCGCGGGCCCGACGGCAGCGGCGTGTGGACCGCGCCGGGCGTCGGCCTCGGCCACCGCCGCCTGTCGATCATCGACCTCGAGACCGGCGACCAGCCGATGCGCTCGGCCGACGGCCGGCTGGCGCTCACCTATAATGGGGAGATCTACAATTTCCGCGAGGTGAAGGCGGAACTGGAGGCGCTCGGCCACGCTTTCTCCACGGCAAGCGACACCGAGGTGGTGCTCGCCGGCTGGCGGCAATGGGGGCCGGACTGCCTCCGCCGCTTCAACGGCATGTTCGCCTTCGCCCTCTACGATGCCGGTGAGGACATACTCTTCCTGGCCCGCGACCGGCTCGGCGTGAAGCCGCTCTACCTCGCGACCCTGCCCGACGGCGCCCTCGTCTTCGCCTCGGAGCTGAAGGGCCTGCTCGCCCATCCCCTGCTCCGGCGCAGCCCGAGCCC
>JAXDPG010000018.1:0-9002 GCA_034668485.1 Sphingomonadales bacterium | reverse complement strand
CTTCGCCGTCAAAGCGTGCAGTGCATGCTGATCGGTGCTGTGCACGGCCTCACGCAGCATCATGGTCGCCGTCTCACCCGAGCCGCCCCCGAGCGCAGCTTGCCGAGCGGATTGAGGCCGCCGCCGCCGCCGCGCAGCGAGTTGAGCGAGCTGGCGAGCTGGACCGCCTGGATCGCGGAGATCTCGGTCACCGAGCCGCCGAACAGGATCCGCGCCATGATCTCGTCCTGCGGCAAAGCGGGCGAGGAGGTGAAGGCGATCTGCGGGTTGTTGGCGCTGCCCGAGACGACGATGTTGACGGTGACGTCCTTGACGTCGGCCGAGGCGACGATGTCCAGCCGCGGGTTGGGCGGCCGGGCGCCGGTGAAGGCGATATGGCCGCGGGTGACGTCGAAACGCTGACCCGAGAAGCTGTAGGTGCCGCGGATCAGGTCCGCCTCGCCGAGGATCGACGGGGTCGCCGTCGTGCCCTGGACGCGCAGGTCGGCGCTCCATTCGGATTCGAGGCCCATGCCGGCGATGAACAGCCTATTGTCGGCGCGCAGGCGAAGGTCGAGCTTCCAGATGCTCGGTGCCGCGTCGGCCTGCTGGGTGGCGGCGTTGACGGTCGGCAGCGGCTCGCCTTTGCGGCGGACGCCGGCCAGCTCGACCACCTGCGCGGCGCCCTGGCGGATGATCTGGTAACGGACCTCCGGCAGGCTGAGGTCGCCCGAGATGAGGGCGCCGCTGGCCCGGCTGTTGGTGATGGCGAGATCGCCGGTCAGGGTCGCTCCGATATTGTCGCTGCGCGCGAGCTGGGCGTCGTTGAGCTTGAGGCGGATGTCCATCGGATAGCCCGCGGCCGAAGCGAAGCCGACCGTGCCGGTGCCGCTGATCGTGCCGTGCCCGGCGCGGCCGGAGATCTGGGTGAGCTGCAGCTGCGAGCTGGTGAAGCGGCCCTGCAGGGCGAGTTGGGTGATCCGGGTCCCGTAGGTCTCGTGGACGAAGGTGAGGTTGTTGGCGCGGATCACGCCGGTCAGCTGCGGGCTCTGCACCCGGCCGCTGAAGTCGGCGGCCACTCCGATCGGCCCGGACACCTGCATGTCGGCGATGCCGGAGAGTGACCAGAGCACCTCCGCCGGGCCGTTGTAGCGTATGCCGCCGCCGAGCGGCGCCGCGAGCAACCGGGTCGTCCAGCCGCCGGCGCCGGGCCCGACCGGCTGCAGCCGGAATTGCGCCCGGCCGATGACGTTGCCCTCGCGCCGGATCACCGAGGCGAGCGTGCCGCCTTCCGGCCGAAGCTGGCCGGCGAGGGCGATGTCGACCGGCGGCGAGCGGACGGCGATGCCGGTGCGGGTGAAGCCGGCGATGGTGAGCCTTGCGTCCGCGCGCGGGAAGCTGTCGCCGCCGACCTGGGCGAAGTCGATGCTGCCGGTGGCGCGGCCGCCGAGGCCGAGGCCGGGCGAGAAGACGTTGAGGATCGAGATGTCGAAATCCCTCAGGCGCGACTGGACGACGAGCCCGTTGCCGTAGCGTCCCGCGAGCTGGACGTTGCCCTGGGGCAGGACGAGCTCGGTCGGCGCCAGCTGCCAGCCGCCGGCGACCTTGGCGATCTCGGCCGGGCGGGCGAGCCGGAAGGGGATGTTGCGTACCTGCCCCTGGGCCGCCGCGCGGATGTGGTTCGGGGTCAGCACCGAATTGATCGCGACCCGGAACGGTACCCCGCTCGTCCCTTCGGCGAACAGCTGGGCGGTGCCGTTGCCGCCGCGATAGTCGATCTTCGCCCGCGCCCGGGCGAGGAAGAAGTTGCTGCTGCGGACGCCGGCGAGCTGGGCGTCACCGACGATGTGCGGCGCATCCGGATAGAGGATGACGGTCGCCCGGACGAGCCCGCGCTGGATCAGGATCGGGCTCTCGCCGGGGATGGTGGCGCCGTTCGCGGTCGCGTCGATGTCGGCCTGCTGGTAGCGGCCCGCCGCGGCGAGCCGGACCGTGCCCTCAAGGCCCTGGCCGGTCATGGCGAGCGTGCCGACGAACGGCCCCGCCGCAGTCCGGGTCACCCGGCCGGTGAAGGTCATTCCGGCGAACAGCAGCCGACGAATGTCGATGGTCAGCGGCCCTCGGCCGGAGAGGATGGTGACGTCCGCCTCGAACGGCCCGTAGGCCGATTGCCCTCTCGCCTGGATCGCATAGCCGCCGGCGACGGCGCGGACGGTGGCGGTGACGTCCCTGAGGCCGATGCCGAAGCCGGGGCTCGCCGCCTTGAGCGCGATCTGCGGCCGGGTCGCCGTCCCGGTCACCGCCACCGCGATCGCACCATAGGCGCGCGACACCCCGGCGGCTCGGATATTGATCCGCCCGTCCGGCCATATCGTGCCTCCGCCCGAAGTGATCCGAAGCCCGGGCGAGCTCAGGCGGACGTTGGCGAGCGTGATCACTCCGGCCGGAGTCATCACCACGTTCGCCGCCGCGGTGGCATTGCCCTCGAGCAGGCCGGCCGCGGTGCTGTTCTCGATCCGCCGAGTGCGCACCGCCACCCGGCCCTTGAGGCCGAAGCCGTTGCCGGCCGTGAACACGTCCATGTTCGTGGTCAGGTCGAGGAGGCCGATCCCCTCCATATGGTAATTGTTGACCGTGCCCTGGATGCCGGCGCGATACTGGCCCCTGGCGAAATCGCCGGCGAGGACGATGGTGGCGTTGAGCCGGTCGGAGCGGATCTTGAGGTTGTCCGATACCAGCTTCGTGCCGCTGAGGTTGATCGTGCCGTTCGCCGCGACGTTGGTGAGCAGGCTTCCGAGCGACGGATCGAGGCCGGTGATCCGGTGGGCGCGGGCCTGGATCGGGATGCTGATCCGGTCGGAATCGACCTTGGCCCGGCCGCGCGCCTGCAGCAGCTCGATCGTGGTTTGGTTGAAGCTCAGCGAACGGGCGCGCAGATCGTAGGCGACGAACGGGGTCGCGAAGGCGCCGTTCAGGACCATCGCCAGCTGCACGTCGCCGCCGCGCAGATTGGGCGCGATGGCCCGGGCGTCGGAGAGCCGGGCGCCGACCCTGAAGTCGTGGAACTGGTTGCGGCCGAGATCGACGAGGCCGTCCGCCACGACCGCCAGCGAGCGGGAGTTGAGCCGGAGCTTCATGTCCGCCCGGCGCTGGTCGAAGGTGCTGGTGAGATTCACCTGGACGTAGGGCGAGAGCAGGTTCTTCGCCGGCCCCGCCGCCATCAGCGGGCCCGGGTTGACGGGGCCGGTGACGGTGAAGGTGCCGTCACGCCCGCCGACGGCGAGGTCGGCGAAGGCCTTGCCGCCGAGCTGCGCCTTCGCCCGGCCCTTCCAGCTGGTCCAGGTGCCGTTGCCGCCGATCGAGGCGACCAGCGGCTGGTCGATGCCGGCCAGCTTGGCGACGAAGCCGTTGGCCGGCGCCTCGACCTTCACCCCCATCGCTAGCCGGTTCTGTGCCGGCACCGCGTCGAGCCGGAGCGCGAGCTTGTCGCCGCCCGGCAAGCCCGGCCCGGCTATCGCCCGGCTGTCGAGGGCGAGTTGGGCTCGGCCTTTGTCGATCCTGGCGCTGCCGGAGAGGCTGAGCAGGTGGCGGTAGCCGGTGACGGTCGGGTCGACGAGGATCCGGCCCACCTCCAGCTTGCCGATGTCCATGTCGATGTCGGGGAGCAGCGGGGCGTTCGGATCGCCGGGCTTGAGCTCCGGCAGCCGGTAGAGGCGGGCGGTCGGGATTTCGAGCCGCTTGATGTCGATATGGTTGCGGAAATAGGCGAGCGGCCGCCAGTCGACGGTCGCCTCGCGGGCCGCGAAGAAGGTCCCCTTGGGGTCCTTGAGGGTGATGTCGTGGAGGGTCAGCTCGCCGAACAGCGAGCCCTCGATCCGGCCGACGTCGATGTCGAGGCCGGACGCCGTCTCGAGCTCGTTGATCTGCTTGACGACGTAGCGGTGGCCGAGCGACGAGTTCAGCCAGACGAAGAAGAGCAGGATCAGGACGACGATCCCGATCAGGCCGATGCCGGTCCATTTGGCGGCGGTCCGCGCCCTTTGGCGGCCGCGCGGGACGGGTTCGGCGGCCGTCGCCATCTAGAAGGCCTGGCCGATCGACACGTAGACGGCGAACTTCGATTCGCCCTTGCGCCGACCGATCGGGACCGCGACGTCGGCGCGAAACGGCCCGAAATTGGTGTAGAGCCGGCCGCCGACCCCGACTCCGAAGCGCATGTCGGAAAGGCGCGGGCTCTGGCTCTCATAGACCTGGCCGGCGTCGACGAAGCCGACCACGCCGTAATTGCCGAAGCGGTAGCGGGCCTCGGCGGAGAATTCGACGAGGCTGCGGCCCCCGGTCGGGACGAAGATGGTCGGCTTGTCCTTCTCCTTGGGATCGGTCGGATCGAATTTGGGGTTCGCCACTTCGATCTTCGGCCCCAGCTGCTGGAAGCCGAAGCCGCGGACCGATCCGCCGCCGCCCGCATAGAGCCGACGCGACGGCGCCAGCTCGCCGAGCGCGGCGCCGTAGATCGAGCCTACCCGGGCGCGGCCCGCAATGACGAGGCTGTCGCCGGCGGGATAATAGACGCTGCCGTCGAGGATGTTGCGGATATAGGGCTGGGTGGGGTCGCGAAGGGACGTCTCCGGGTTGACGAAAGCCTTGAGGCGGAAGCCCCTGGTCGGGTCGAGCAGGCTGTTGGAGCGGTCGTAGCCGACCTGCCCGCTGATCCCGGCGAGGAAGAAGGCGTCGTTGAGCGAGATGCGGGGAAAGCCGGTCTGCGCCTCGTTGGTGGCGATCAGCTCGGCGCCGAGTGCATAGGTCCAGACCTTTTGCCAGATCGGGGTCGATTCGCGGGCCAGCTGCCCCTGGAGCCGCACCGTATAGCCCTTGAAAGCGGGCAGATCGCGCCGGCCCGCTTCGGCCTGGACGAAGAGGCTTCGGTCGCGCTTCTTCCAATTGTTGCGCCTGAAGGCGACGCGCGCCGCCTGCTCCAGCGTACCGAGCACGGCGTTGACGCGCAGGCCGCCCTCCGGCGGGAACATGTTGCGGCTCTCCCAGGTCGCCTCGGCCCGGAAGCCCTCGCCGGTGCTGAAGCCGGCGGTCCCGGCCAGCGAATGGGACGGACCGGCGTCCTGGCGGACGAGGATGTTCACATATTCGGTGCCGTCTTCGGCCATCTCCCCCGTCGCCACCGGTTCGGCGGACACGGTCGTGAACAGGTTGGTCGCGATCATCGCCTCTCTGAGGTCGTCGACCTTGCGGCTGTCGTAGAGGTCGCCGCGCTTGAAGCGGGAGAGGACTCCGACATGTTTGGCGCCGAAGGCGAGGTCGCCCTCGGTGGTGAATCCCGCGAAGCGCGAGCGGTGGCCCGGCTCGACCGGCAGGGTGTAGTCGCCGTGGCGGGTCTCGGGATCGAGCAATATGTCGCGCAGTCCGACCTCTGCGAACGGATAGCCCTGCTGCGGCAGCCGAAGCCGCACGTTCGCCTCGGCCGCCTCGACATTGGCGGCGACGATCGGGTCCTCGGTCTTGAGCTTCAGCGCTTCCCGGGCAAGGCCCGGAGGATCGGTCTGGGGGCCGCTGATCGTGATGTCGCCGAACAAATAGCGGGGGCCGGGCACGGCGCTCAGCACCACGCGCATCTGCCCCGGTTGGTCGGGCAGCTGCTCGATCGAGGACAAAGCGGTGGCGTCGTAATAGCCTTCGGAGCGGAGCAGCCGGACGGCGAGCAGCTCGTCCTCCTTCGCCCGCGCCTGGATCTGGGCGCCGTTGGTCGCCTCGTTGTCGGCATCCTCGAGCGCGGAGAGATCGCGGAAGCGGCCTTCCAGCCCGACCTCGTCCAGCCCTTCCACGGTCAGCGTGTAGCGAACCGGCTCGACCTTGCCCTCGTCCTCGTCGCCCGGCCGGCCGGCCGGCGGGGTGGTGACGTCGAACTGCTCGATCGGGGTCAACGGCTGCGCCAGCTCGGGATCGGGAGCCGCGGCCTCGGGGACGAGCGCGCCTTCGGGAGTCGTGACCGGCGGCGGCCCGGTGAAATCCTCGAGCGGCTCGAGCGGCTTGCCGAGCTCGGGATCGAGCGACGGCAGCTCCTTCTCGAACTGGCTGTCGGGCACGATCGGCTCGTCGGAGGGGGGAGCCTTGGGCGGATCGGAAGCTGTCGCGGTTTGGGCCGATGCGGCCGTGGCCAGCGCCAAGGCGCCGGCGGCGACCGCTCCCAACAATAATCCCGCCTTGTTCAATGCGCTCGACGCTCCCGAGTCGAACGGCCCTACGCCGAAAAACGTTCAACCGGAAAAGCTTGCATTTGTTCCGGAGGCGTAAGGGCTCGCGCATGTGGCCCGCCGGCCACGGCCTGGATCAACTTTTCGGAAGAACCGGCGCGGCTCCGTCGCCGATGATCGCGAAGCCGGCCCAATAATAAGGATGGGAGGTCTCGGGCCTCGACATGAGCGCTTCCTGCGCTCGCCGCAGTGCCGTCGCGGTCGCGGTTCCGCGGGGGGCGGTGAAAAGCCCCGAGATCAGCCGGTTGGTCGCGTCGTAATCGTCGGGGACGGGCCAGTGGCTGGCGATGACCGTGCGGCTGCCGGCGCCGATGAAGGCCCGGACCAGGCCGTCGAGCGCGAAGTCGCCGCCGGTGCGCAGGCCGGCTTCGCGGGTGGCGGCGAGGCCGGCCTTGCCGGCGGTGTCGCAGGCCGAGAGGATGACGAGGTCGGCGTCGAGGCGCAGATCGTAGATCTCGCCGAAGCTGAGCAGCCCGTCCGAGCCCTCGCCGGCGAAAGAGGTCATCAGCGCCGGGCGGGCCGGGCATTCCGGGCGCGGCGCGGTGACGAGGCCGTGGGTCGCGAAATGGAGGATGCGATATTGGGCAAGGTCGCCGCGCGCCTTGATCGCGCTGTCGCTGAATGCCCGGCCGCTGACGATCTCGGCGCCCGGCCCGATCTCCCGCTCGGCCGTTCGAAGCTCGGCGGCCGAGATCGGCTTTCCCCACTGCGCCAGCGGCCAGCCGCAGCCCGGCCCGTCGCCGAGCAGCCCGCGCATCGCCGCCTGTTCGACCGCCGGGCGGGCCGGCACTTCATTCTCGCCCAGGCCGAGATAGGGCTTCGCCGCGCGCGAGGGGGCGGCAGCGCGGACGTCGCGGAAGGCGCGGGCGGAGACGGCGGTGCTGATGTCGCGGTCGCGGCCCAGCCAGCGCACCGGCGTGAAGTCGAAGCCGTCGTCCCCCGGCCGCCGCGCTCCGGCGAGATAGGCGTCGACCCCGGCCCGTTCGGTCACCAGCAGGTTGGGCGGCAGCCGAAGCATCGCCCCGTCCGGCTCGAAGATGAGATGGCCGATCGAATCGAGCCGGCCGGCGGCGGGGCCGAACAGCCGTCCGTAGAGCGCGAACGCCCGCTCGACGTCGAACGGATAGGTGACGATCCTTCCCTCCTCCTGCACCGCGATCGTCGAGCGAAGGGCGTCGACGTCGCGCTCCAGCTGCGAGGCCGAGCCGGCGGTCTTCCAGGCGCTCGCCGCGTCGCCGGTCGCGAGGATCGCATAGACGTCGTCGCCGACTAAGATCATCTTGTAATAGGCCTCGCCGGGGCGAAGCGCCTGTTGAAGCTCGGACAGCTCCATCAGCCCGCCCGAGACGATTCTGTAGCGCGGGAAGTCGGCAAGCCTCGCCTGGGTCGCCGCCTGGTCCTGCTCGGCCGTGGCGAGCTGGGCGCGCAGCTCGACGAGGCGCGACGCGTCGGCTGCGCTCGGCTCCGGGAGGGCGGCAAGGCGGCCGATGTCGGCGCGCAGCCGCTCGAGCGAGCGGCCGAGGTTGACCGATTGGCGGAACAGCCGGGCGGCCTCGTCGCTGCCGCCGCTCAGTTCGCGGGCCAGCACCGCCTGGGTCTGGGCGACTCCGGGCCGGACGAGCAGCTGGCTCGCCTTGAACATGTCCGCGACGGAGGCGGGGTCGCTTCCCTCTCGTGCGAGCAGGGCGAAATAGGGTGCCAGCGTCCGCTGCAGGGTCGGCGACGGGCTGCCGCCCTTCGCATTGGCGTTGACGACGCTCTTGTAGAGCGCCCGCGCCTCGGCGACACGGCCGCCGCGCGCGTAGAAGGCGGCCAGCCGGGTCTGGGCGCTGAGCAAGGCCGCCGAGCCCGGATAGCCGGTTTCGAGCAGCGCGATCGCGGCCTGGTGCTCCCCCTCCGCGCCGGCCGAGTCGCCGCGCGCCTCGGCGAGGGCGGCGAGCTCGCCATGGATCTGCGCGCGCATCCAGACGGTCGATGTCAGGCGGCCGTCGCGGACTGCGGCGAGCCGCTCCATCGCCGTCCGCAGCGCCTCGCCGGCGGGCCCCGCCTGCCCGGCCAGCCGAAGCAGGGTGCCGCGCAGGTGCAGCGCCTGGGCGTCGAGGATCTCGGCCCTTTCCTCGGGCAGCAGTGCCCCGGCCGCTCCGCCGAGCTGCCGCAGCGCCGGCGACTCGGCGTTGATGCGGGCGGCGGTGCGCGCGTCGACCGCGGTGGCGGCGGCGGGCGCGGTCGGGATGGCGGAGGCCGGCAGCGGCATGTCCAGCTCGGCCAGCGCGTCGGCGGGGCTGCCGCGGTTGAGGAGGTCGATGGCGCGATAGTTGCGGAGCATCCGGGCGACGACCATGTCGCCGCCGCCGGCCTCCGCCGCCCGCTCGAACAAGGCATCGGCCTCGCCATAATAGCCGAGGTTCGACTGCTGGACGGCGTCGTTGACGAGCGCCTCGGCGCGGCCGGCGCCGGGCGGCTCGGCGGCGGCGAGCGCCTCGAAGAACTCGGCCGCCTCGGCATAGCCGCCGCCATTGTTGCGGCGATAGGCCTCGTCGCGCGCCCGCGCCGGGTCGAGCGCACCCGCCTGGGCACGGGCGAAGGCGGCGGGGTCGCCGGCCTCGGTCACCGCCACCTCGACCTCGCCCGGCACCGGCCGGTCCGCGGCCAATGTCCGCAGTCCGACGCGCAGCGCGCTGTCATAGCCGGCAAGCCCCTCGGCGACGAACAAGGTATTGCCGCGCCGCCAGAGATAGACCCGGTAGGGGAGGCCGT
>JAXDPG010000017.1:0-6295 GCA_034668485.1 Sphingomonadales bacterium | reverse complement strand
GTTCGGGCGAACCGCCGCCGGGGTGCGCCGGGTGACCGCGGTGCGCTGGACGCTTCGGGCGATGCGCGGCAGGGCGCGAAGCGCCGCCGGCCCGCTGCGGGTGCACATGCGGGTGGCGGCCTGACGGACGGTTCGGACCGCCTGGACGCGCTGCGCCGTCGGCATCCGCGCCGCCGCCGGGCCGAGCACTCGGCGAGCGGCGATCGCCGCGGCGATCGGCAGAGTCGCCGGGTTGCGCACCGCCAGTTCGGCGAAGGCGTCGAGCGCCTCGTCCTCGGACGCTTCGTCGGCCCTGAGCTGGCCGAGCACGCTGGTGGCGGCGCGCGCGGCGGCGCCCCAGGGGCCCGGTATCATCCGAGCGATCGGAGCGGCGGCGCGGGCGACCCGGCCAACCACCGGAGCGACCCGCCGGGCGACCTGGGCGACTCGGCTTACGCCGCGGGCTAGGCGGCGCAGGAACTCGTCGCTGTCCTCGGCGGCGAGGGCGAAGGCGAGCGCCTGATCCCAGGCCTCGTCGGCTTCGTCGCTCTCGTCGAACGAGTCGAATTCGTCCGCCTCGTCGCCGGCGTCCATCTCGTCGAAACCCTCGGCTTCGTCATATTCGTCGGCGCCGTCGCCCTCGTCGAACTCGTCGCCCTCGTCGAAGCCTTCGGCCTCGTCCATCTCGTCGAATTCGTCGTAGCTGTCGGCAGCGCCCTCCGCTTCGTCGAAGGCCATGTCGTCGAACATCGCTTCGTCATACCCGTCCATGTCGAGATCTCCTTCTGAGCGATCGGCCCCGTACGGGAATGGCGGGACCACAGCGGTAAAACGCCCACGCCGATAGTCCGCCGAAGGGAATTGAGGCTCAAGTCGCTCAAAGGGGGTAGTTGAAACGGGGTCGTCGACAATGGCGACTGGCGTCAGCGAAAAACGCTGGATTGCGACTAGCGTCGATGACTTTGCCCCAGCGGGAATCCGCGTCCACGACAACTGAGGTTGCGCTCGGTCTTGGCGTTTTGGCGGCGATCCGAACTCATCCCGCTTTGGGCATCTTATCTCTGCTTGAGCGTCAACAAACTGCGAAATGTCGGAATAAGCGTTAAAAACGTTAGGTTCGCGCAGGACTCTTAATCAGCGGGTCCCAGGTTCGAGCTTTGGTGCGTCCACATTTTTTCAAGCACTTGGGCTACGGGCGGGCGGCCTCATTCCGAGAAGTTTCCGACGGGCATTGGCCGCGCCGGTGCACGGACACGCTGGGGAAGCTTCGTGCCGACCACGAGGCGCGGGAGGACAATCCGGGCCGAATCGGACCGATTGCCTGTTCGGCTGCCCTCCCCGTCTCTCTATGCTGGGACGCACGCGAGTCGCCGGGGCTGGCAGGATGGAGGACGATATGGGCGAGCGAGCCCTGCAATCGCGCCGGGCGCCGCGCCCGTCCGAGCCGGCTTACGGAGTGGAGGTGGCCGGGCCGCGGCACGGGCAGCTGACGCAGCTGGCGACGGCGCTGAATGCGGCGCCCCGGCTCCCAGTCCAATCGGCTGGGATGGCGCGGGACGGGTCAGGCTCCGCGCGACTGCCCGAGAGACTGAAAGACGGCGTTGAGGCCCTGTCCGGAATCGCGATGGACGAGGTCCGAATCCATTACGATTCGCCGAGGCCGGCCCAGCTCCAGGCCCACGCCTTCGCCGAAGGCGGCGACATCCATCTCGCGCCGGGGCAGTCGCATCATCTGCCGCACGAGGCTTGGCACATCGCGCAGCAGGCCCAGGGCCGGGTGAAGCCGACGGCGCAGCTGAAGGGTGGCGTCGCGATCAACGACGATGCGGGACTGGAGCGCGAGGCCGACGCGATGGGAGCGAGAGCGCTTGCGATGCCCGCCGATGCGACCGCTGGCGCGGTCGAAGCGAGTGCCGCACCCCTCGCCCCGCTCCAGGCCAAGGCGGTGGTCCAGCGGACGGCGTGGGAGCTTACGGACGCTGGATGGGAGGCGATCGGCGTGCGGACGAACGCGCCGCCCCCGGACATCGGCGCCCAGAGAGTCGGCGCGGTGTACGACGACGATACGGGCAGGCTGTACTGGAGCCGCAACGATTATGACATGGCGGGACCCGAAGACCTTTCCGATGACGACAACGACATGGACTATGAGGATGAGGACGTCGGGGAGTCCGACCTGGATGACGATGACGAGGACGACCAGCCCTATGCGATGGAGGACGTTTCCGACCTGTCGGACGAGACCGAAATGGATCTCGATACCCGCAGGAAGATCGACGATGAGGCGCTCCGGAGGCCGCTGACCAGCTCGCTGCTCGACGCGCCCAACCCCCTGTTCAAGAGCCGGACGATGTCGAGCAGGGACAAGTTCAAGGTCGGCAAGGTGATGGGCCAGCGGACGCAGCAGGCCGGCGCCGTCTCGATCACGCTCCAGTCGGTCGGCCTGTGGGTGAAAGACAAGGTGGAGGTACGCGAGCGCCCGATCAAGGTCGTCGGAATCGTCGATCCCACCGCGACGACCGGGCGGGGCAGCGCGCCCGATCCCCTGAGCGGCTACCAGGTCTATTCGGGCCAGGGCCAGCGGCCCAAGGCCTCGATCGCGGGCGAGCGCAACACCGGGGCGCTCGATGTCGAGCGGGGCCATCTGATGGCGCTCGAGCTCGGCGGGCCCGACATAGCGGAGAATATCGTGCCGCAATGGGCGAAGTTCCAGGGCAGCGGCGAGTGGCGGAAGATGGAGGTGAGCGTCCTCGCCAAGGCCAAGGCGCTGAAGAAGGGCCAGCAACTGAGATATAGCATCGAGGTCTTCTACAAGGGCAGCGGCGCGATCACGCCGACCCTGCGCACCTTCGGCTTTCCGACCGGCTTCAAGACGACCACCCAGGTGATCGACGGCAAGAATGCGGGCGCGGTGGAGGTGGAGTTCCACCAGGGGCAGGCCCAGGACCAGACCGATCAGATGCTGGCGGAACGCGCCATGGCCAAGCTGGACGGCCCCGACTGGGATCCCAGCCTGAACAGGCAGAAGGCGGGAGGAAAAAAGAAGCGGGCGTCGGTCAAGGCCGTCAAATTGCCCGATCGCGCGGTGGTCAGGAAAAAGGCCGCAGACCAGCAGATCGCCAACACCAAGTCCAAGCGCGAGGAAGTCCTCAAGAAGAGGCGAAACCTGCCCAACGGCTAGGCGGTTCACGATGGAACCGCCCCCTCCCCTCCGACCGGAACGGACGTGATGCCAGCTCAAGCGCATCATATCGGGCGCCTGAAGCTGGACGTGGGCGTCGTCGGCATGGATAGCGCGCTGCCGTTGCGCGGACGGATCGAGCACCTCTCGCGAACCGGCTTTCAGGACGTGTTCGAACGCGTGTTCGACGCCGCAATCCCGGCCGATCTCCACGTCCGGATCGACCGCCTCGACCTCGACCTCGGCATCGTCGGCACCGAGCGGCTGGAGGAAGACGCCGCCGAGCGTCTCGAGCACGCGCTGGCCGAAGCGATCGCCGAAGCCGTCGAGCGCGCCCGGCGGACGCCCGGTGCCGACGGGCGCACGCTGACTCCCGACGGGGCGGCACTGGAGGATCTCGACCTCTATCTCGGCCACGGTACGGCGCGCTTCCGGGCCAGGGTCGAGGAATTCGATCCTGCGGCGGACCTGCGGAACCTGATCGGCGCCCAGCCGCAAGCGCTGACCGCGATGCTGCGGCGACGCGCGCGCGACCGCCACGCCATCGAGCGGCTGGTGCTGCAGGCCAGCGCCGAGGATCTGCGCGCCTTGCTGAACATGCTCGCTCCGGCCGACGCGGCCGCGATCCTCGCTTATCATGCCGATCTGCGGCGCCTCCACGTGGAGAGCCGCGCGGCGCCCGAGACGCCGGCTTTGCCGAGGGCGCTCTGGGTGCTGACGCTCGAGTTCATCCTGCGCGACCCCGGCAGCCAATCGAACCGCCGCGCCTTCCTGGCCTATCTGCTCGAGGGCATGGCGATGGCCGAAGGCATCACCTATCCGGCCCTGCTCGCGCTGCTGCGCGACGCGCTCGAGCAGAGCCGGAAGCGGCAGCCGCCGACCGGATCCCTGCCAATCGTGCTGAAGGAGCTGTTCGATCGGCTCGGCGAGGAACGCACCGAGCCGATCCCGCAGTCTCAAGACGAAGTCGCAGGCCGCCCGGCGCCGGAAACGCAGGCGCGGCGCGCGAGCGAACCCGATTTCAGAGGGCTCGAACCCGAACCTATGGCGACCGTCCGCAGCTGGCTCGCCAGCCTGGCCGCCCTGCATCGCGAAAGGCCGCTGCTGGCGCTGTCCGAGGCCGGCTTCGAACGCGCATTGCTGCGGCTCGCCCTTGGCGCTCTGCCCGGCGAGCCGGGCGCGCGGTTCGACCGGCGGCGCCAGTTGGGCCGCCTGCTGCGCGACCTCGCCCAGGCGGGCGGGGTTCCCCGCGCGTTCCTTATGGAGTCGATCGCCTCCGCTTTGGCCATCGCCCACGGGGCGAGCGCTCCGGCGGGCCCGGCAGCGGTCCTGGCCGCCGACTTGCCACCCGTCGCCATGCGCAGGCCGGCAGCGGCCGAGGCCGACTCGATTTCGGGCCTCATCTCCCGCCTTCACCGATACGCACAGGACGACGCCGCCATCGCCGCCCTCGTTCGGGGGCTCGGCTCCGCCGAGTTCCGGCTGACGCTCGAGCGGCTGCAACCCCGCCACGCCCGGGCGGCCCTCGCCGACCTGGCGGAACTTGGCGCCGTACAGCGCAGGCAATCCCTGTTCGTCTTTTCGGAAGGCGCGTTCGAAGCGCAACTACGGGCGCTGGCGCTGCGCCTGACGATCGCAGCGGCGGCGCCTCTCCGCCGGGCGGACTGGCTGCGGCAATTGCTCGACGGCCTGGCGCGCGCCGCGGGGGTCGGCCTGGAACGCCTGCCGGCTCTGCTGGCCGGTGCGGGCGAAGCGCTGCCGCCGGGATCCGCGCTGCGGCGGGCGATAGCGAAGATAAGCGGCGGGAGCGGCCGAAAGAAAAGCGCCCACTCCGGTCCGGCCGAATCAGGCACGGCCGAGGCTGAAGCCGCGGAATTTCGCGACAGAAATGCGACCGCGCTTGCGCGTCGGCTGGCGTGGGCGGCGCCGCCGGACAAAGCGAAGCTGATCGTACGGCTCGCCGAGGATCCCGCTCTGCTGCTGCGGATAGCGGCGGCGACGGACGAGGCCGGCCTCGCCGCGTCGCTCGCTTCGTTCGGCCCGGCGCGGGCGCGGGCGGCTACGGCCGACCTCGCTTTTCTGAGTCGCCGCCATGCGGCGGAGCCGCTGGCGGGGCTCGGCGCCGCCGAATTCGACCGGCTGATTTGGACCCTGGCAGTGGTGGCGCTGGCGCGGATGGGCGGCAAGTTCGATCGGGCCGAATTTCGTCGCCTGGTGCTGGTCGGTATCGCCAGGCACGAGGGCATTGCCGCCGCCGAACTGGGCGATTGGCGGCGGCTGAAAGAAGAGGCTGCGGTAATGAATAGCGGCGTCGCCGAGGATGCCGCATCGACGGGCTCGCCGGCGGCGCTCCCAGCGGCGGAGCTGCTCGCGCTTGCGGAGCGATTCCTGCGCACCGGCCGGCCGGATGGTTCAGGTCTTTTCCTGGCGGAGACGGCGCGCTGCGCTCCCGCCGCCTTCGCCGCCTTGTTGCGACGCCTGACCGCGGCCGCGTCGGGACGTTCCGCCGCCCTAATCGACCGGCTGCTGGACTGGATGCTGCCCGAGGAGGTCGTCGAGGCGCTGGCTCCGGCCTCGGCCGACCATGCCGCGCGTTGGGCCGCCGCCCTTGCCGACGCCCCCGGCGGAAGCATGGCAGAGGCCTGGCGGCAGGTCCTTCAAACGGCGTTGGCGAAGGATCCGCTCGCAGATGCGGACGCGGAAACCGCCCTCGCACTCATCCACGACCGGCGCGCGCTACTACGTCACTGGCTCGATCATGGCAGCCCGGCATGGTGGACGCGGGAGGACATCAGGATCGAGAGCCTGCTGGGCGGCCTTCCCCGACTGCCCTTCACCATCCTGCGTTCGCTGTTCGACGATTCCGACCCGGAGCGCGTGGCGGTGCGCCTCGGCCGCGCGTTTCGAAAGATGGGGCCCGCGCCGGGCACGCTCCTGCTCGAGCGGCTGGCGCCCTGGGCCTTCGCGGCGGGCGGCCCGCTCGCCGCCCGTACTTCGGGCCTTTCGGGTTCCGCGCTCGACGACCTGCGGATTCGTGCCGCCGCGGCGGCGATCGCCGGCTCTTCGCTCGACCTGGACCGGCTCGCAAGGCCGGTGCCGGCGCCGTCCGATGCCCAGGCGCGGGAGCCCGCCCCT
>JAXDPG010000016.1:0-2887 GCA_034668485.1 Sphingomonadales bacterium | reverse complement strand
TCGGCGACCGCCTCCCGGCGCTGCAGGCGCAAGCTGGCCGGATGTTCGGAAGCGCGGACAAGCCGGTAATCCGCATCGCCTTGCCCGACGGGCCGGGCGCGGACTTGTTGCTGCGTGAGCTGGCGCTCGATTGGGGCACGCTTGGCTTCAAGGTCGAGCGCGCGGCCAGCGCCGCCAGCGCCGACTTCGCCCTCGTCGATGAAGTCGCACCCTCGACCTCCCCGGCATGGTTCGTCCGGCGGTTCCGCTGCGGGGTCGTCGCCGTGTGCGATCCCGGCCTCGACGAGCTGCTCGCCTCGGCCCGGACCGCAACGGTGCCCGCCCAGCGCTATGCGCTCCTTGCCCAGGCGGCCGCCAGGATCGACGACGATCAGTTGTTCATCCCGATCACCGCGCCCGTTCGTTGGTCGCTGGTCTCAAGGCGCATTCAAGGCTTCGCCGGGAACCGCTACGCCCGTCACACGCTCACCGGACTGGAGAACAAGCCGGGAAGCGATTGATGATCTCAAAGGACGACAGGCGGCCATTCCCGCGCATCGGCACTGACCCGCAGTCGGTCCGGCAACGTGTCGAAGCGATGGAGAAAGTCCTCGAGCGGATGTTCGTCATCCCCGGCCTCAACCGGCCGATCGGCCTCGACGTGATCCTCGACCTCGTGCCCGGCATCGGTGACGTCGCCGGCGCGGCACTCGGCAGCTACATGGTGTGGGAAGCGCGCAACCTCGGCATGTCGAAGTGGCAGATGTCGCGGATGGCGGGCAACGTCGGGGTGGACTTCCTGCTCGGACTCATCCCGTTGGTCGGCGTAATCCCCGACTTTCTGTTCCGCTCGAACACCCGCAATTTGCGGATCATCAAGCGCCATCTCGACAAGCATCATCCGGAGACGGCGACCATCGCCGGTGAGGTCACGCACCGTCAATAACGGCCATGCGGGATCCACTCGTGATCCCATTCGACCTCGTCCCGTACTGGCCGCCCAAAGCGGTCGCTGGCCGGACGGAAACGGAAGCGCTTTTCCATCAGGCGGCAGGTCAGCGCGTCGAGCTCGGGCACGCCGCTCGAGCGCGTTACCCGGCAGTCGCTGACCCGCCCATTCACCTCAACAGTGAAGACGCCGGTGACGGTACCACCGATGCCGGCGTCGCCGAGATGTCGGGGATAGTCGCGCGGCAGGATTTCGCCAGCAATCTGGACGAGGTCGGACCCGCCGCCGTCAGCGCCGTAGCCCTGACCGCCCGCACCGCCGCCAGGCCCGGCACCGAGTGCCGGACCCGAGCCGACCCCACCGCCTGACGGAGGCGCCTTCGGCTGGATGGCGACGACCGCGCTGACCGAGGGACTTGCGTGAGCGGGGACAGGTCCCGGCGATCCGCCGGTCGGCGCGGGCGAGGCTTTGGGCGCCGCTTCCGCGCCGCGCGGTGCAATCTTGGGGGCGCGCTTCACCGGCTGCACCAACACGATGGGCGGCGGCGGCAGGCCAATCTCGATCAGGCGCTCGACAATGTCGCGCGAGCGTTGGAGGTCGACGCGAAAGCCGCTGAGCAACGCCAGCCCGAGGGCGGCCTGAACAACCGCGGCAAACGCCAGCGCGGTCGCGCGTTCGCGCGGCCGCACCGACCCGAAGCGCTCAACCTGGACGGGCATCCATGCCCGCTCTACGGCCTAGCGCCAGTAGCAGCGGTGACGCGCAGTCATCGATCGGTCGACCGCACGGCCGGCGACGGCGCCGCCGACCGCTCCCGCCGCCACTCCGAGCAGGCCACCGCCGATCACCTTGCTGCCGATCACGGCGCCGCCGACGCCGCCGGCGACGAGGCCCGTCGCACCGCTCGAACGGCGACAATACCGATGCGCGTAATGCGTCCTGCCGTGAATCCGGTGCGTGTGATAGCGCGTGCTGGTATGCGCGCTCGCCGGCGCGGCAAGCGGCATGGGACTGGTAGCGACAATCGCGACCGCAAGCCCGATCCTCGAGAATTTGTTCATGATAATCGTCCCCAATGAATGTTTCGTGGTCCCAACGAGCGAAGGGGGACACTGTTTCCCCAAAATTGCGATTAGCGGCGAGCCGTTGCTCGGCCAGGACGCATAATCCACTCCCTGCAAGGGAGGGGGATCTCAGGGCACAGGCTTCCCGTTGATGTTGCCGGCGGGCGCATAGCGGCAAACCAGATAATCGGTGCGCGGAGTCGCGGCGAGCGCGCAGCCGATCCGCTGCGTCGTTGGCCAGACTATCTGCGTGTAGTGGGCGACGTCCATCCAGCGCCCCGTCCGGCTGGTGTTCGGGAAGAAGCCGGGCACGAATTGCCGCCGTTCCGACGCCCAGGCGCCGACCATCGCTTCGACGCTGAAGGCGCCGTGCGTGCCGCTCCACAAGTTCTCGCCGATTCCGCGCCGTTGGCCGCGGTCGGAATGCTCGAACCTTCCGGTGAAGGCCAGTTGCTGCGCGTAGGCCGCGGCCGCAGTGCCGAGCGCGGGATCCCACTTCAGGCGGGGAATCCCCAGCCTCGCGCGCTGGACGTTGTGGGCGGCGAGGACGCGCACGGGGAATTGGGCGGCGAAATTCTGCGCCGATGCCGAAATAGCCAAGACCAGCAGCAGCGTGGCGAGAGTCCTGGCGAACATTGCGTCGGTCCTAACGGCCGCGCTCCGTTGAGGAAACCGGCGCGGATGCCGGACCAGCCACGCCAAGCTCACGGTCGAGATACATCAGCAGCATCGCCGACCGCTTTGCATCCTCGGCATAGTCGGCGCCGACCGAATGGCCGCCCTCCATATATTCGTGGAAATACACCCGGTTGCCATATTCGATGAAGCGCGCCGCCGCCTTGCGCGCATGCCCCGGATGGACCCGGTCGTCCTTGGTCGATCCGTAGATGAACAC
>JAXDPG010000015.1:0-5277 GCA_034668485.1 Sphingomonadales bacterium | reverse complement strand
CGAGCGCGATCAGCATGCCGCCGAGGAAGCCGATCAGGCCGACGAAGGTACGGCCGGCGTCCATCGTCGCCGCGCCGACCTGGCTGAGCACCCGGGCGATCGGCGAAGGCGGGTCGGGCCGGACCTTGACCGGCCGGTCGGCCCGCTCGACCTGCCGAAGCAGGGTCGCTGCACTGCCCTGCGCGCCGACGATCTCGCCGTGGCGGTCGCGCGCGGTGCGGTGGACGATCCAGGCGCCGATCGTGTCCATTCGGCCGACCTCGCTCAGGTCGATGACGAAATTGTCGCCCTTGAGCCGCTCGAGCCGGGTCGGCAGCACGCCGAGCCGCGACAAGGTGAGATCGCCCTGGAAACGCAGCACTCTGCGGCCGTCTTCGTGGCTTTCGGTGAAACGCGCGACCGTGCTCATGGGCGGGTCATGCTTCAATTCCCACCGGCGGGCAACTGGACAAGGTGACGCCCCGGTGCTTGAGGCGTTCCATGAAGGCGCTGCTCGCCATCTACGACATGGACCGGACGATCACCCGGCGCGCCACCTACACGCCGTTCCTGATCCATGCCGCGCTCGCCCTGGCGCCGTGGCGGCTCGCCTTGATGCCCTTGGCGCTGCTGGCGACGGCCGGCTACGGCCTGAAGCTGATCGACCGCGGCCGGCTGAAGGAGATCAACTATGCCTTGCTGGTCGGCCGCGGCGTCGCGCCGGAGCGGCTCGATCCGGTGATCGAGCGCTTCGCCGACCGCCAGCTCGCGACCAACATCCTGCCCGGCGCCCGCCGCGCCATCGCCGCCGACCGCGCCGCCGGCCGCCGCCTGGTGATGGCGACCGCCTCCTCCCGCCTCTACGCCGCCGCCATCGCCCGGCGGCTCGGCTTCGACGACGTCGTCGCGACGGAAACCGGCCTCGATTCGAAGGGGCGGGTGGTGGCGAGGATCGACGGCGCCAATTGCTACGGTCCGGCCAAGAAGGACATGATCCTCGCCTGGCTCCAGCGCGAGGGCCTGGAGCGCGACGCCGTCCACATCCGCTTCTATTCCGACCACGTCTCCGACCACCACGTCCACCGCTGGGCCGACGAACCGGTCGCGGCCAATGCCCACGCGCGCCTGGTGCGCCTCGCAAGGGCGGAGGGGTGGGAAGTGGTGGACTGGTCGGAAGAACCCCTCTCCCGTCCTTAACGGGAGAGGGGATTTTACCGCCAGCCCGCTACCTTCCCCTCAGACCGCCCCCAAGGCCTGGTCGAAATCGGCGATGAGATCGTCTGGATCTTCCACCCCGATCGAGATTCGTACCAGATTGTCGGTGATTCCGAGCGCCTGCTTGCGTTCGTCGGGCACCGACAAATGGGTCATCGCCGCAGGCGCGCTGGCGAGGGTTTCGGTGCCACCGAGACTGACCGCGAGATGGGCGATCTTCAGCGAATCGAGAAAGGCGAAGGCCTCCTTTTCCCCGCCCTTCAAATAGAGCGAGAAAGTCGAGCCGGCGCCGCTGCAGTGGCGGCGGTAGATGTCGGCCTGGCGGGCATCGCCGCCCTCCTCGAGGAAGCCGAGATAGCCGACGCTCTCCACCTTGGGGTGACCCTTGAGGAAGCGGCAGACCTTGTCCGCATTCTCCCCCGCCCGGATCATGCGCAGCTCCAGAGTCTCGAGGCTGCGCAGGAGCATCCAGGCGGTGTTGGGATCGGTGATCGTTCCGATCGTGTTGCGCAGCATCCGGATGGTGTTGATCAACTCCTTCGAGCCGGTGATTCCGCCGGCGACGAGATCGCTGTGGCCGCCGGCATATTTGGTCAGCGAGTAGACCGAGAGGTCCGCGCCCTGGCGGAGCGGCTGCGCCCAGAGCGGACCGAGGAAGGTGTTGTCGATCGCGATCGGCGGGCGTTCCTCGCCCAGCACCGCGCCGCGCGCCGCGGCGACGGCCTCGACGTCGACGAGGGCGTTGGTCGGATTGGCCGGGCTCTCGAGATAGATGAGCGAGACCCGGCCGAGCGCCCTGGCGCGCTCGAGCACGCTCTCGATCTCCTCGCGGGTGGCGCCGGCCGGGAAGTCGAGCCATTTGACCCCGAAGCGGCCGAGGATCCGGGCGATCAGGGTCTCGGTCGCCGCGTAGAGCGGGCCCGAATGGACGACGACGTCGCCGGGCTGGACGAAGGCGAGGAGCAGGGTGGAGATGGCCGACATCCCCGAGGAGAAGGTCAAGGCGTCCTCGGCATCCTCCCACAGGCTCAGCCGATCCTCGAGTATCTCCTGGTTCGGCCCGTTGAAGCGCGAATAGACCAGGCCCTCGGCGCCGCCCGGGCGCTTGCCGGTGACGCCCTCGAAGAAGCGCTTGCCGGCGGCGGCAGTCTCGAAGACGAAGGTCGAGGTGAGGAAGATGGGCGGCTTCAGGGAGCCTTCCGAAAGCGTCGGGTCGTAGCCGTAGCCCATCATCAGGGTGGACGGCCTCAGTCGGCGGCCGCCGATTTCGAGCACGCTCGCCTTGGGGCGGCGCCGCGGCGTGGCACCGGTGATGTCGTTTTCGTCCTGCATGATCATGCCTCCTGTCGGCCAGCGGCTTTCGCTGTTTGGAGACCGAGCCTGCCTTCGTCAGGCTCACCGGCCGCGCGGTTCGCGCGGCCCCGGGGGGTGAGGTCGGTTGCCCGCGCGCTCCCTAACCCATCAGACGGACGCGCCGCTAGCCCTCACCGATGGCCGCGAACCCGGATAGCGGGTAAGAGGCCCGCAATGTCGCAGATCAGCATCGCCAATCCCGATCAGTCCGCGCTGTGGAACGACCGGACGGGCCGAACCTGGGCCGACCTCGGCGACATGCTCGACCGCTTGCTCGCCCCGTTCATCCCGCTGCTGCTCGGCGAGATCGGCCCGGTCGCCGGAAGCCGGATCCTGGATGTCGGCTGCGGCGCCGGCGCCCTCACCCTCGCCGCGGCGGCCGAGGGCGGCCAATGCCTCGGAGTCGACATTTCGGCGATTTTGATCGAGGCGGCCCGGGCGCGCGCCGATCGCAGAGGCGTGGACACGGCCGAGTTCGTCCAGGCCGATGCCCAGACCCACCGGTTCGAGGCGGCAGGCTTCGACGCCCTGATCTCGCGCTTCGGAGTGATGTTCTTCGCCGATCCGGTCGCGGCCTTCCGCAACCTGCGTTCCGCCATGAGGCCGGGAGGCAGGCTGGCCTGCCTCGCGTGGCGCGCCGCCGCCGAGAATGAATTCATGACCGCCGCCGAGCGCGCTGCGGCGGACATCCTTCCGCAATTGCCCGGCCGCGACGAAAACGGCCCCGGCCAGTTCGGCTTCGCGGACCCGGGCCGTGTCCGCGCCATCCTGAAGGCTAGCGGCTGGCAGGATCCGGCGATCCGGCCCGTCGACATGATCTGCACCCTGCCGGAGCGTGACCTCGCGCTCTATGCGAGGCGGATGGGACCGGTCGGTAACCTGCTCCCCACCCTCGACGGCGCCGCGAGAGCGGAGGTCGAGCGGCGGATCGACGCCGCCTTCCGGCCCTGGGTCGAGGACGGCATTGCGCGCTTCACCGCCGCCTGCTGGATGGTGACGGCACGGGCTTGACCGTCATCCCAGCGAAGGCTGGATCCCAACGGGTGAAGACCTCCGTGGCCAGGTCTCGCTGGGGCCCAGCCTGCGCTGGACGACGGGCTAGCCGAGGACGGCGGCGATCGCCCAGACGATGCCGACCATCAAAGGTACGCCGGCGAGATCGAGCATCAGGCCGGCCTTCAGCATTCGCGGCAGAGCGATGTGGCCGGTCGCCCAGGCGATGGCGTTGGGGCCGGTGCCGGAGGGAAGCATGAAGCCCCAGCTGGCGGCGAAGGCGGCGGGAAGGGCGAGCAGGATCGGATCGATGCCGGTCGCGGCGATGATGCCGGCGACGACGGGGATGGCGCCGCTCGCCGTGGCGACGTTCGAGGCGAATTCGGTGACGACGATGACGATCCCCACCAGCACCGCGGCGACGATCAGCGGATGGACCGAGCGCAGCGGCTGCAGCGCCACCCCCATCCATTCCGCGAGCCCCGATTCGCCGATGCCGGCGGCGAGCGCGAGGCCGCCGCCGAACATCATGATCACGCCCCACGGCGCCCGGTTCGCTTCCTCCCAGTTGATGATCGCCCGGCCGCTCCCGTCGGGGATCACGAACAGGAGCAAGGCGGCGATGACGGCGACGGTGCCGTCGGTCAGCGAATCCTTGGGCAGGTAGGGAGTGACGAAGGGGAGCGCGATCCAGGCCGCGACGGTGAGCGCGACGAGCGGGACGAGGCGCTTCTCGGCGGTCGACCAGGGGCGAGCCTCGCCGATTCCGGCGCGGGCGGCGGCCGGATCGAAATCGGTCGGCCTGACGTCCTGCACCTTCATCAATATCGCCCAGCAGAGCGGCACTGAGACGAGGACGAGCGGTATGCCGTAGATCGCCCAGGTCAGGAAATCGATGCGGTAGCCGGTCGCCTTCTCGATGATGCCGACGGCGATGGCGTTGGTCGGCGACCCGACCAGGGTGCCGAAGCCGCCGATCGTCGCGGCGAAGGCGATGCCCATGGCGAGCGCGCCGGCGAAGCCGCGCGTATCGCCCGGCTCGATCCGGGCGGCGCGAAGGATGGCGAGGCCGATCGGCATCATGATCAGGGTGGTGGCGGTGTTGGAGACGATGGTGCTGAGCGTCGCCGTCGCCGCCATGAACGCGAACAGCAGCTGCGCCGGCCCGCCGCTGCCGCGGCTGACGATGGCGAGGGCGAGGCGCCGGTGAAGGCCGGTGCGCTCGATCGCCAGCGCGATGATCGCGCCGCCCAGCACCAGGAACAGGATCGGCGAATAATAAGCCGCGGCGGCGTCGGTCGCGGTCATGATTCCGAGCAATGGGAAAGCGAGGAAGGGGACGAGCGCGGTGGCGGTGAGCGGCAACGCCTCGGTCATCCACCAGGAGGCCATGAGGACGATGATCGCGGTGGTGCGCCACGCGGCCGGCGACATGCCCTCGGGGGCCGGGAGCAGCAGCATGACGACGAAAGCGGCGAGCCCGCCCCAGAGGCCCCAGCGTGCGGCCATTAAAATCCCCCTTGGTTTAGAGCCCTGATGGCATGGGAGGAGGGAAGGACGCCAGCCTCTCGTCGCCCCAGCAAAGGCTGGGGCCCCGGCGGGTGAAGACCTCCGAGCCTTTCACCCCCTGGGGTCCCAGCCTTCGCTGGGACGACGGCTAGAGGGCGATCAGGCTAATCTGCCTTCCGTAATCCGGCTCGCCGCGGTGAGTGGCGCGGCGGTAGCTGAAGAAGCGGT
>JAXDPG010000014.1:0-3405 GCA_034668485.1 Sphingomonadales bacterium | reverse complement strand
TCGAGCGTGTCTTCACGCCGTGCATCAATTGCATGACGTTGGCGGCGGAGGCGACGATCACCGCGCCCAGGGTGAAGCCGAGCCCGATCAGGACGGCGCGCGGCGCCGGGCCCGCCGCCCGCACCTCCTGCACGAACAGCAGGGCGACTCCGGCCAGGGCCACCGCCGATCCGATCGTGAAGCGCGCGTCGACCCGCGCCCCGAACAGGGCCCGGGCGAGCCCCGCATTGGGCACGATCAGCAGCGCGAACACGACCGCGACCAGCCCCGAGGTGACGTAGAGCTCGGCCGCGTAGACGAGATTGTAGTTGAGCACGAACTGGAGGATGCCGAGCATGAGCGCCAGGCCGTGGCCGCGCCGGTCGAGGCCGGCGCGCACGCCGGCGATGCGCGCGATCGCGAACATCGCGGCGGCGGCGATCAGGAAGCGGTAGCTGACCGACCAGATCGGCGGCACCGCGCCGAGCTGGCCCTTGATGACGATCCAGGTCGAGCTCCAGATCAGGGTGATCAGGAGGAAGGGGAGGAGGATGCGCGGGTCGCGAAAGCTTCCCGTCGCCCCAGCGAAGGCTGGGGCCCCAAGGGGAGAAATGCTCCGCGCCTGGATCTCGCTGGGGTCCCAGCCTTCGCTGGGACGACGGTCTTCGCTCACAGCGCCCGGATCGCTTCGGCGAGCGCCTCGACCTCGGCCCGATCCGAATCCCACGCCGTCACGAACCGCGCCTCCCCCGGCCCCCAATCGTAGAAGTCGAAGCCCTTGTCGCGCAGCGCCCGGGCCTCCTCGGGGGTCGCCCTGAGGAAGACTTCGTTCGCCTCGACCGGCAGCAGCAGCCGCTCCGGCCCCGCCGCCTCGGCGAGGCGCGCGGCGGCGGCGTTGGCGGCGCGGGCGTTGCGAAGCCACACGCCATCCTCGAGCATCGCCAGGATCTGCGCGGCCATGTAGCGGCCCTTGGAAAGCAAATGGCCGGCGCGCTTGCGGCGATAGAGGGTGGCCTGGCGGTGCTCCTCGCCGAAGAAGATCAGCGCCTCGGCCGAAAGCCCGCCATTCTTGACGAAGCCGAAGCTGAGCGCGTCCGCTCCCGCCTTCCAGCTCAGCTCGGCCGGCGAAGCGCCGGTGCTGACCACGGCATTGGCGAAGCGGGCACCGTCGATGTGGAAGCGGAGACCGCGCGAGCGCGCCAGCTCGCCGAGCGCGGCCGTCTCGGCCGGCGTGTAGACGAGCCCATATTCGGTGGCGTTGGTGATCGAGAGCGCGGCGGGCTGGACCCGGTGGACGTCGTCGACCACGGTCGCCAGGGCCGATGCTGCCGTGTCCGGCGTCAGCTTGGCGCCCTCGCCCTCCGCGAGCAGCAGCTTCGCTCCGTGAGTGTAGAATTCGGGCGCGCCGCATTCGTCGTTCTGGATGTGGGCGTCGCGGTGGCAGAGGATGCTGCCATAGGGCGGGCAAAGCGCCGCCAGAGCGAGGGCGTTCGCCGCGGTCCCGGTGGCGACCCAGAGCGCCGTCGCCCGGGTCTCGAACAGCTCCGAAAAGGCGGCATCGAGGCGCTGGCTCCAGGCGTCGCCGTCATAGGCGGTGTCCAGCCGGTTGGCGGCGGCGATCGCCGCCATCGCCTCCGGGCAGGCCGCCGCCGCATTGTCGGAGAAGAAGCGCATCCGCGCCCCTTAGACGGAGCGCCGCGCGGGTCAACGCGCTTCTCGCGGGGCTCCCCCGCGCATTGGAAAATGGGCTTGGCGTTTACTACAATTTAGGCCGCTTGGGCCTATCGCTCTCGCCGGGACCCAATGAGGATATGAGCGGATGGGCGTAGAGCATTTCGTGGACGGACCGGTGGCGGGCAAGCGCAAGGCGAAGCGGGCGCGGGTCCTGCTCGCCGCGAAGCTGCAGACTGCAGGCGGCGAAATCGAGGCGCGGCTGCGCGACCTTTCGCGCAAGGGCGCCCTGGTCGAATGCCAAACCGTGCCTCCGGTCGGCACCGAGGTGGTCTTCAACCGCGGCAATACCAGCATCCCCGCACGCATCGCCTGGACCGGCCGGGACCGGGTCGGGCTCGAATTCGCCTACATGATCGACGAGCATGAGGTGCTGGTGCAATTGAAGCGCACCAGCAACGACCAGAATCAGCCCCGCTTCCGCCGTCCGCGCCTGTTCGGCGAGGAGATGAGCCATCAGGAGAAGCAGATGGCGCGCCTCTGGGGTGCTTCGGTCGGTATCGCCATACCGGGGGAGTGAGACCCGCCGATGAGCTTCACCGCCGAGCTCTCTACCACATCGGACGAGGATGGCCGGCGCGCCGCGCGGGCCGACGTGATGCTCGGCGCGGGCCTGAGGCAGCGCGGCGCCCACGCCGTCACCGTGCAGGTCGTCGATCTCTCCGTCACCGGCTTCCGCGCCGCCACCCATCTCGAGCTGACCTCCGGCGCCGACATCTGGCTGAAGCTGCCCGGCCTGGAGTCGCTGCACAGCCGAGTGGTGTGGATGAAGGGGCACTGGCTCGGCTGCGAGTTCGTCCGCCCGCTCCACCCGGCGGTGCTCGACATGATCGTCAGGAACTCCTCGCGCTGACGCGAGTGGTGCTGCCGGTGAGGATTGAACTCACGACCTCAGCCTTACCAAGGATGCGCTCTACCACTGAGCTACGGCAGCATCTCGCCTCGGAGGGCTCCAATCAAAGTACTACTTTGATGGGGACCCGCGGGAGAGGCGGGGCTATGGCCGGGGGGGCTGGCTGATGTCAAGGCGGGGCTGATGGCGAAGCGCGACGAGGAACGGGAGAAGAGGCTGGGGGAGGCGCTTCGCGCGAATCTGCGAAGGAGGAAGGCGCAGGCGCGGGAATCTCGTCATCCCGGCGAAAGCCGGGACCCAGGGACGCCGGCAGAGTCGACCGAGCGTTGAACGGTGTTCTCCCGGCTTACGCTGGGACGACGCTTAGAGAGGGGCGCAGCCGGCCTCGAGCCAGGCTTTGGCATCGCCCTCCAATTGCGGCCCGACCACCTCCAGCACCTTGGCGTGATAAGCGTTCAGCCAGTCGAGCTCCTCGGGCGAAAGCATGCCCAGTTCGATGAGCGTCCGGTCGATCGGCGCGAACGTCAGAGTCTCGAAGCCGAGCACCGGCTTGTCGCCCTTCACGTCGTCGCGCGGCACGACCAGCACCAAATTCTCGACCCGGATGCCGTATTCCCCGGTCTTGTAGTAACCCGGCTCGTTCGAGAGGAACATGCCGGCCTTGAGCGGCTCGTCGCCGCCGGCCTGGCTGGAGCCCACCGGCGAGATGCGCTGCGGCCCTTCATGGACGCTGAGATAGCTGCCGACGCCATGGCCGGTGCCATGGGCATAATCGAGCCCCGCCTGCCACAGGAACTGCCGCGCCAGCACGTCGAGCTGGCTGCCGCGCGTGCCCTTGGGGA
>JAXDPG010000013.1:0-5407 GCA_034668485.1 Sphingomonadales bacterium | reverse complement strand
GCGGCCCAACTGCTGGACAAGGGATGCGCCGCAACGGCTGCAACGGGTCCGAAGCTTTCCATCGGCATCCTCTTGCGCCCCGGGCAACGGCGCGTGCTCGCCATCCTGGCAGCCGCCGGGTGGCCATCGGCGCCGGTTTCTGCCGCTCACGCGAACCCCTAAGGCATCGCGGCCGCCCCGCTCGCCCTTCCAGGATGGCGGCCGGCGCGCTGCGGGACGATGAACAGAAAGGCGAGGATGGCCACGCCCAGGACCGCGGAAGCCACCGGGCGACTGAACGCAAGGCCGCCCTGAACCAGCGGCTTGTCGAGGAAATCTCCGACGGTGGCACCCAGCGGCCTGGTGAGGATGAAGGCGGCCCAGAAAAGCAGCACGCGGTTTGTGGCGGTCCAGAAATAGAGCGCCGCCAGAATCGCCAGGCCGGTTCCGAACAGCAGGGCGCCGCCACCGTAGCCGAGCCCGCCGGTATCGGCTGCCCAGTCGCCCAAAGCCGTCCCCAGCGTTTGCGAAAAGGTGATCGTGATCCAGTAAAAGGTTTCCGCTTTCGGTGTGCGCACAGTGTCGACGGAGATCGATCCCAGCGCCCGTTGCCAAGCCGCGAGCGAGGCGAGCACCAGCGCCAGCAGGAGCGCCGAACCGCCCGTATAGCCGATCCCCATCGAGCGCGTCGCATAGTCCGCCATCGTCGTGCCCGCGGTGGTCGACGCGATGATCGTGGCCCAGTAGAGGAAGGGATGGAACCTCTTCGCCGCGATCTGCAATCCGACCAGGACCGCGAGAACGCTGAGGAAGATCGCCGTGCCGACCAGATAGCCCAGGTTCATCGTCATCGAGACGGTGTCGCCGCCGGTTTCGCCGAGCGTCGTCGCCAGGATCTTGATGATCCAGAATCCGAGCGTGACCGCCGGGACCTTGCTCAGCAATTCGCGTTGATCCTGGTTCATTTCATGCCTTTCGATGCGCTTGCCGACACGGCGGAACCGGGAATGAGGAAGCGTCAGTCTCGATGAGCCGGCTGGAGCGCCGCATGCGCGCGTCGCCGGTAGAGGGCCATCATTTCGAAATGGGCGCGGCGGGCGGTAGGATGGATAGCCTCGCTGGCCCGCATCGCTTCCACCTCCGCGCGCTCTCGGTAATAATTCGCCTCGTCGTCACGGACACGCACGGTTTCGGCCGTGTAGCAGTGGCACCGCACACAGTCCCCAAGCACCGCGTCGAAGTCCAGCCAGGCGGGTTCCGTTAAGAGGTCGACGAGGCCAAACGAGGTATTCGCCGGTATCTCACTCATCCGAGCTTATCCTATGACGCGGTTGGGACGGTTATGACGGGCATCACGTGACGTGCGGCTAGCGGCGTCATTAAGATTCGGTCATCTTCGACCGCACCGATCCTCGCCGCGCGCACGCACCGTATTTCCCCCAGTCGCCGCCGGACGTTCGATTCACTGTCCTGTCATAAAAGATGCCTCGGGAGCCGGC
Source organism: Sphingomonadales bacterium (assembly GCA_034668485.1). Lineage (GTDB taxonomy): Bacteria > Pseudomonadota > Alphaproteobacteria > Sphingomonadales > Sphingomonadaceae > Allosphingosinicella. Next base: position 3,929 of record JAXDPG010000013.1, on the reverse strand, counting down.
CGAACAGGCCGCCTGTCTGCCCTCAAGGGAGAGCGCGGTGTCGAATAAAGGCGCGACTGGTGAACCGGGATCCTCCATGCCGACATCGAGCGGGCCGAAGCCGGAACGGCGGCTGGCTCCTCGTAAGGCGAAGGTCCTGCGGGTGGGGTTGCTGGAGTCCGACCAGGGCGCCCAGCTTTGCCTGATACGGGATATTTCGAGCGGCGGCTTGAGGGCGGACCTTCACTACAATCTGGCGCGGGGCACAAAGGCCTCGATCGAGCTCAATACGGGTCGCCGATTGCAGGGCACGATAATCTGGTATCGCGACGAGCAAGCCGGAATGGAATTCGATGAGCCGGTCGACGTGGAGCACTTTCTTGCGCCCGAGCCCGGGGCGCCGTGCGGCCCGAGACCGCGGCTCCCCCGTATTGGGGTGAATCGCGTGGTCACGGTGCGGAGCGGAGCCCGCCTATTCAGGGTCCCCGCCATCGACATTTCCCAAGGGGGCATGAAGGTCGCCACGGATGCGATCAAGGCCGGCGACGAGGTCGTCGTCCTGCTGGCGGACTTCAAACCGATCCCAGGCGTCGTCCGCTGGTCGAAGGCGGGATGCAGCGGGATAATCTTCAACCAGTTTCTGCCTCTTCGTTGTTTGAGCCGTTGGGCAAAGGCACAGCGTCGGCAGGGCAAAGGCTCGGCCGAGGCCCGGCCCGTGGGTGCCCGTCGTGGCTGAAATTTTGTTCTACGGCGATGCACCGCTTCAGGGGTCGGATCCGGCGCCTGTCGACTCGTGCGAGGCCCAGCGCGAGTCTTCTCCGCCGGCGCTCGATTACGTCTTTTCCGAATCGGTCGCGGAATGGCTCCGGAATATCCTCGATTCCATCCCTCAAATGGTCTGGTCGGCGGGAGCCTACGGTAGAAAAGACTATTTCAACCGGCAATGGGACGAGTTCACGGGCATAAAGCGTGGCCCGAACGATATCATCGACTTCGACGCGCTGCTTCATCCGAACGACGTGGATCGGGTCGAAGCCGCCTGGGCGCGCAGTCTGGCCAGCGGCGAGCCTTACGAGATCGGGTGCCGTCTCAGGCATCGAAGCGGCGAGTATTGGTGGACATTGACTAGGGCGCGGCCGGAAAGGAGCGCTTCGGGGCGGGTCGTGCGGTGGTTCGGCACCTGCACCGACGTGCATCGCCGCGTCCAGCAGCAGCGCACGGTCAGAGAGAGCGATGCGCTCAACCGGAGCATCCTCGATTCCACGCCCGACTGCATCATGATGCTCGACCTGGAAGGCGTGATCCTCTTCGTGAACGAGGGCGGCACGCGCATGCTCGGCGTTCCCGATCCGACGTCCCTGATCGGAACGCCGTGGATCGAGTTGGTGCCGCCACCCGCCACTGAAGAGGCGCAGCAGGCCCTGCATGTGGCTCGCAAGGGCGGGCGAGCGAGATTCACAGTGACGGCGGAAACAGCTGAGGGCACCGGGTGGTGGGACGTCATCGCCGCGCCTGTCCTCGGCGATGAGGGCCAGCCGACGAGCCTCGTGGTGATTTCGCGCGACGTCACGCACCAGAAGACGTCCGAGGAGCAGGCCCTGTGGGTGGCCAATCACGATGCGCTGACCGGCCTGCCGAACCGCGCCTTATTCCAGGAGCGGCTTGACCAATATATGGGCGAAGCCAACGCTGTGAAGGGCGGCTTCGGGCTCCTCCTGCTCGATGTCGACAATTTCAAGCGCGTGAACGACACGCTCGGTCATGATACGGGAGATGCGCTCCTTCTCACCATTGCGACCCGTCTGAAGCAGGCGACACGCCCGGAGGATCTGGTGGCCCGCTTGGGCGGTGACGAGTTCGCGATCGTCGTCGCCGGGGCGGATTGCGCGGAAAACCTCGAGGCTGCGATCCGTTCCATCCTTCTCAAGCTTCGGGAACCTAGCTCGAGCGGCGGCAGGCGGCTCGAATGTCTCGCCAGCATCGGCGCCAGCATCTATCGCCACGGCGGCTCCGACAAGGCCGAGTTGATGAAGCAGGCCGATATCGCACTCTATGCGGCCAAAGACGGGGGGAAAGCGACCTTCAGGCTCTTCGAACCGTCGATGCGCAAGGAAATGCAAAGCCGGCTGAAGATGCTGACAATCGCGAGGGAGGCCCTCCGTCGCAACCGGATCGTTCCCTTCTACCAACCAAAGATGAATCTCCAGACCGGCCGGCTCGCCGGCTTCGAGGCTTTGCTGCGCTGGCGGCATCCCAAACGCGGCATGCAGACTCCCTGCACGATCGCCGCGGCATTCCATGATACCTCGCTTGCCCAAGAGATCAGCGACCGCATGATCGCACTCGTCGTCGAGGATATCCAAGGCTGGCTTCGTGCGGGAGTGCATTTCGGCCATGTCGCGATCAACGCGGCCGCCGCTGAACTGAAGCGCGGCAACTTTGCGGAACGGCTGTTGGAGCAGCTCGCCGCCGCCTCGAGACCCGCTCGGTGCCTTCAGCTCGAAGTGACGGAAACCGTGTTCCTTGGTGATGGTGCGGACTATGTCGAGCATGCCCTGAAAACCCTGAGCGCCGCAGGCGTGCGCATCTGCCTCGACGATTTCGGCACCGGCTACGCGTCCCTCTCCCACCTTAAGAAGTTCCCTGTCGATATCATCAAGATCGACAAATCCTTTCTGCGGGATCTGCATCATCACGAGGACAATGACGCGATCGTGCGGACCGTCATCAATCTCGGCAAGAGCCTCAGCATCAAAGTGGTCGCGGAGGGGATCGAGACGCCTGCGCAGTCGGCCTATTTGCGCAAGCATGGTTGCGAGTACGGCCAAGGCTTTCTCTTTGGGGCCGCCGTGCCACGCCAAGACGTACCGACCCTGGTGGCGGCGATGTCCGCAAGAGCCGATCGCCTTAAATCGACCTCCCTGCTGGCGAGCTCGTTAAAGATCGAGGTTGGGGGCGAAGGTAGTGGCATAATTGCAGAAACGGGGGCGCCGCCGCTGTGTCTGCGCCCGTCGACAGCGGCGTTCGCGGGGCAGGGTAAGGCGGTTCGGCTCCGCCGCGCCGGGCTGTCGCGATGACGAAGCGGACGGTCTATATCGTGGACGACACCGAGGAGGTCAGGACCTCGCTCGTCTTTCTTCTGCAGGGTGAGGGATATGCCTGCCGCGCCTTTGCCAACGGGAGCGAGTTTCTGACGGAGCTGCTCGGGCTTGATCCCGGATGCGTCCTGCTGGACTTCCAGATGCCCGGGCTGACGGGTCTCGATGTGCTGTCGGAGCTTGGATGGATGGAGGTCGAATGGCCCGTGGTGATGATGACCGGCCACGGCAACATCAACGTTGGGATGAAGGCGATGAGTCATGGGGCATTCGACCTTTTGGAGAAGCCGTTCGAAGAGGAGATGCTGATGCAAATCCTCGATCGGGCTTTCTCGTCCGGGAAGATCGGCGCTCGAACCCCAGCTGCCGGCGGCTAGGCTTTCGGAAGAGTAAAGCAGAAGACGGCGCCGCCGTGTGGCTCGTTCTCAGCCCAGATGCGCCCTCCCTGGGACTCGACGATGGTGCGACTGATCGAAAGCCCCAGACCCATGCCTCCGGGCTTGGTGGATATGAAAGGCTCGAACAGGGTGGCCAGCGCTTCAGGCGAAACGCCTTCGCCAACGTCCCTGACGCGCACCTCCAGCCACTCATTTCGTTGGGCCGTAGCGATGCACACCTCGGGACGCTCTGCCAGCTCGCACGCTTCGCACGCGTTGCGGATGAGGTTGAGCAGGACCTGCTGGACCTGGATCCGATCGGCCGAAGCCCTCGCCCCGGGTGTGAAATCGTAGCTCAAACCTACCCTTTCGCAATCTCCGCCCTTGGCCAGATCGGCCGCTTCTCTGATGGCCTCCTCAAGGTCGAAAGTCTCCTTCCGCACCATGCCGCGCTCCGTCATGTCGCGTAATCGCC
>JAXDPG010000012.1:0-3619 GCA_034668485.1 Sphingomonadales bacterium | reverse complement strand
ACGCAGTAGGAATACTTATCTGGAATCCGGGCGTCCCTGGACTTTTGCGATCTCGATCGTGGGCAGCCCGCCGTCGGCCGCGATGCGCAACGCATTCGACATTCCGGTCACTCCGATCCTCACCATCATATTCGCACGATAGGCTTCCACCGTGCGCGGACTGAGGGCGAGCCAGCGGGCAATCGCCTTGTTGGGCATGCCCGCGCGCAGGCCTTGCAATATCTGGGACTCCCGGGGGGTCAGAGTCTTGAGTTTGGCGACGGCCTCCATCCTGGCCTGGCGCGCCTCCCGGTTCTCGTCGGCCAAGGCGAAAGCGCGTTCGATCGACCCGATAAGCCGGTCGGCGTTATAGGGCTTTTCCAAGAAATCGACTGCGCCTCGCTTCATCGCCTTGACGGCCAGCGGTATGTCGCCGTGGCCTGTGAGGATGATCACCGGCAAGTCGACGTCGCGCCTGGCGAGCTTGGCGAGGAGCTCGAACCCGTCCATTTCCGGCATGCGAAAGTCCAGAAGAATGCAGCCCCGATTCAATCTCCTTTGCTTTAGAAATTCGAGACCGCTCCCATAGATCTGGGTCTCATATCCCTGCTGGCGCAACATGAAGCTGGTGGCCGCCCGCACCTCGCTGTCGTCGTCAACGATATGAACGAGGCGCCCGACCCTGTCCGCTCGGGGAGGGGCTATGCTTTCGGGATATGGGTCCGCCAGGGCCGACATGTCAGGTCACCCAGGAAAAGGGGAGGCGAGCGATCGCCCGATTGCGCTCAACGGGGTCAGTTTGAGATCCGACACGATCTGAGCCGTGGGCTGAGGAGCGCCGTAAGCCTTCAGGCGCGAACCCGACGCGTCGAAAGACATCTTTTTTTCGAACGGATACTCACCGTCGACGTTAAAATAATAGCGGACCATGCCGCACCTCTCTGACTGAGTTGGCAGATTGGGCTTGGGCGGGGAGAATGTATATGGAACTGAGGTATCGAGCCTTTACAGCTTAGGTATCGACAATATCATCACTGAAGATAAGTGGTTTTCGCGAGCGAATCACTCATGCGGACAAGGTCCGGAAGCGTGCGGGCGGCCATTTTGGACATGACGTGGCCGCGGTGGCTCTTCACCGTCACTTCGCTGATGCCCAGCTCAATTGCAATCGACTTGTTGCGCAGCCCTCTCGCGACACCGGCCATCACCTCGCGCTCCCGCGCCGTCAGGGTCGCCCAACGTGCCTGTAAAGCGGCGATCGCATTTCCCTTCTCGCGACGCTCCCGGTTCTGCTCGATCCCGCGCTGGATCGCATCCAGCAGCTCCTGCTCGCGAAACGGCTTGGGGAGGAACTCGATCGCCCCGGCCTTCATCGCTCGAACGGACATCCGAACGTCCGCATAACCGCTGATGAAGACGACAGGCACAGAAATGTTGGCGCGCTTGAGCTCGTCATGGAAGTCGAGACCGTTCTTCCCCGGCAGCCTGACGTCGAGGACGAGACAGGAGGGCCTCTGGCGATCCATATAGGCCAGACATTCAGAAGCCGTCGCGAATGCAACCGCCGCGAGTCCGACGGAGGCGAGCAAGTTCTCCAAGCATTCGCGAACCGACGGGTCGTCATCAAGGACAACGACCACATCCGACGCGGCCGTGTCCGACTGCGCTCCCTCTGTTAAAGACGCTCCGCGCGCCATTGGGGTTTCCGATTCAATGTCCGAACCAATGTCCTGACGCAACGCGGCCGTCTATTACACGACAGATGGATTAGATAGAGACTGATAGTTCGGATTGTCGATACGTTAGTATCATTCGTTCGCCCCACTATCGGCGCTTGCCAGTCGGTCAGCCATCCGCACCAAGTCGGTAATGGAATCGGCATTCATTTTTCGCATCAGTCTACCGCGATGGGTCTTAACGGTGACTTCGCTCAGGCAGAGGCTGATGGCGATCTGCTTGTTCGAGCGGCCCCTAACCACGTGCCACATTACTTCCCGCTCGCGCGGGGTCAGCTCGGCTGCGTTACGACGCAGATCGACTAAGGCCAGCTCGGCTTCCAATGCAGCCCGATCGCGCGCGATGGCGGCCTGGATGGCATCGAGAAGGTCCTGGTCCCGGAAGGGCTTGGTCAGGAATTCGACGGCCCCCGCCTTCATGGCGCGCACCGACATTTGAAAGACGCAGTGGCCGGTGATGAAGATCACCGGCAAGGGCACCTGCGCCCGGGCAAGATCGTCCTGAAAGTCCAGGCCGCTCCGGCCAGGCAACCTTATGTCCAAAACCAGGCATGCCGGACCCTGACGCTGCCACGCGGCAAGAAATTCCGTCACTGAGCCGAAAAGTTCGACCCGTAAGCCGACCGACTGGAGCAGACTGCAAATCGCATCGCGCACCGAAGGGTCGTCGTCGATGACGAATACGGTCGCGGAAGCGTCGATCACGGCGAAGCGCCCGCGATCGTAAACCGGAACTGAGTTCCTCCCTCGGCGCCTGGCGATGCCGAAAGCGATCCGCCGTGCGCTTCGACGATCGAACGCGCTATGCACAATCCCAACCCCATCCCTCGGGACTTGGTGGTGAAGAAGGGGTCGAACATATGGGCGATCGCCTCGGGGGCCAGGCCCGTGCCGCGATCTTCCACTGTCACCCGCAGTCTGGCTCCCTTCTCAAGACCGGTTTCGAGCGTGATTTCCCGTGGTCCCGTCGCCGTCGCCATCGCTTCGGCACCGTTGATCACCAGGTTGGTAACGGCCTGCTGAAACTGAAGCTTGTCGCCGACCGCACGAGGGAGATCGGCTGCGAGCGCCAACCGGATGCCGACCTGGTGGCTTTGTAATGTACTACGCATCAAAACGACGGCCTCGCCTATCGCGTCATTGATATCGAACTCGCCATGCTCCGCCTTCCCGGCAACCAGGGCCCGAATGCGTTTGATCACGTCTGCGGCACGATTGGCGTCCCGGACGATTCGCCTGAGTCCGGCTTTGGCCTGCTCGACATCTGACTGCTCATTCGTCAGCCATCTAAGGGACGCCTCACTGTTGGTGACGATGCCGGTGAGCGGCTGATTGATTTCGTGCGCGATCGAGGCGGCGAGCACACCCATCGACGTCAAGCGGGCCGTGCTGGCAAGAGCGAGTTGCGCTTCTTCCAGCGCGGCTTCGACGCGCGTACGTTCGGCATACTCCGCCTCGAGCTGCTCATTCGCCGCCGCGAGCTCCCGGGTCCTCTCGACGACCCTTTTCTCCATACTGGCCTTCAGCTTCAATATCTCCCGCTTGGCATGCTTCAATTCGGGCGTCTCGATCCGCTCCCACTCGCCATGACGGCGCGCCAGCGTGAATTCGTGAGTTCGGGCAACGTCGAGGATGTCGGCCGCGTTGCTATGCTGAAGGGGGTAAGTGCAGAGAACGATCATCGGCTGACCGGCCAGCGAGCCGTCGAGCTCCTGCTCGTACTCGCTGAACTTGTCCCACTGACCGGTCTGCAGCCAAAAGGCGTTGCCGCTGATCCTCAATCCCTCATAGCCGGCGGCGAGCGCGCCGGCCAATTTCTCCTCCCAGCCGCGAACGATCCTCAGCATCCCGCTGCGGGCGCCTTCCATGTACCATTCGTGACCGGAGATGATTTCGATCGCCCC
>JAXDPG010000011.1:0-4629 GCA_034668485.1 Sphingomonadales bacterium | reverse complement strand
GACGGGCAGGAGGCGCCGTCGCGCGCCGCCTGGCGGACGTCGGATTCGCGAATCGCGTTGCAGACGCAGACGATCATGGGACGCGTATACCGATAATGAGAAGCGTTCGCAATAGTGTTCCTTTCGTCATTGCGAGCGAAGCGAAGCAATCCAGTCGCGCGTGACGAGCGCCCAAGCTGGATTGCCGCGTCGCTGCGCTCCTCGCAATGACAGCGCTAGCGTTGCTCCCGCCGGACCATCAGCTTCAGGCCCGACCAAATGGCATCCACCGCGCAGACCTTGACGTCGACCAGGTCGGTCGACGGCAGCACGGCGTCGCGGATCCGGTCCTCGGTGATGTCGGTCGGGACTTTCGACGCCTTCTTGGGCCAGCTCACCCAGATGAAGCCGCCCGGCGCGAGGAGGGGGCGCAAGGCGGCAAGCCTGGCCGCCATGTCGGCATAGGCGGTGACGAAGATATGGGCGGCGTCGATCGGCGCCGCGGGCTCGGGCAGCAGGTCCAGCTCGAGGCCTTCCGCCTCGATCTCGGCCCGGACGCTGTCCGGCATGCCGTCCCACCAGACCCGCTGGCCGTCCTTGAGCGAAAGCTTCTTGGCGAGCGGCGTGCCCGAATAGCCCGAACTCATGCGGGTGCGCGGCCCCGGTAATGGCGGGCGGCGACGAGGGCGATCGGCAGGCCGACCAACAGGCAGTGGGAGAACAGCGCGTTGCCGATGCCCCAGGCGGTGTGGGGGAGCGGCGCGTCGGGCCAGCGCAGCGGCTTCACCGCCCAGTACATGACCAGCCAGAGCAGGACGCCGTAGGCGAGGCCGGCGGGGACCGGGTGGCGGATCAGCGCCGGAAAGCGCGGGGCGACCAGGAACCAGGCGGCCGCCATGCAGGCCATGATCGCGAAATGGACCGCGAGCCCGGCCGCGGCCCAGAGCGGCCCGCCGCCAAGCGCGCCGTCGCCGAACGGCCCGCTCGCGACATAGGTGAGCACCCCCTCCGGGCTCATCCCCGCCATGCCGGCGAAGACGAAGGCCGAAAGGATGTCGAGCGTGCCGGCGATCAAGGTGGCGATGACGATCGGTCTGAGCATGCGCTTGTCCCCCGCATGGAGGAGAAGGCGGGCGCCGCTCGAAGTCAAGCCGGCACCGTTCCGGTGACTGCCGGAAATTCGGATTGGCGGCGGGGCGACGGAGAAGAAGCGGGATTCCCGCTTTCGCGGGAATGACGGGGATCAGGCGACGGTGAGACCTGCGCCCATCAGCGCCGGGAAGAAGCCCTCGTGCGCCGCGCGCAGCTCGGTCAAGGGGACGGCGTGGTCGCCGTCGGGCAGCTCGAAGATGAGGCGGCTGCCGCAGGTCCGGCCGATCGCCTCGACCTCGACTCCGGCGGCGTGGGCGCGCCGGAGGAATGTGAGCAGGCAGTCGTCGCAGAGGGTGGCGACGTAGAGGCCCTGGTCCTCGGCGAAGAGGTCGGCGCTGCGCTCCGGCCTGAGCTTGTTGATCAGGGCGCCGACATTGCCGGCCAGAGCCATTTCCGCGAGCGCGACGGCGAGGCCGCCGTCGGCGACGTCGTGGCAGGCGGTGATCGCTCCGCCGGCAATGGCGGCCCGGACGAACTCGCCGGCGGACCGCTCGGCGGCGAGGTCGACCGGCGGCGGCGGGCCCTCCTCGCGGCCGTGAATCTCGCGCAGCCACAGCGACTGGCCGAGATGGCCCCGGCGGCGGCCGATGATCGCGATGACGTCCCCGGGACCCTTGAAGGCGATGCCGACGGCCTTGCGCCAGTCCCTGAGCAGCCCGACCCCGCCGATCGCCGGGGTGGGGAGGATGGCGCTTCCCGATCCGTCCTCCGCCTTGGTCTCGTTGTAGAGGGAGACGTTGCCCGAGACGATCGGGAAGTCGAGCGCCCGGCAGGCCTCGGCCATGCCGGCGATGCAGCCGACCAGCTGGCCCATGATCTCGGGCCGCTGGGGGTTGCCGAAATTGAGGCAGTCGGTGGCGGCGAGCGGGGTGGCGCCGACCGCGCAGAGGTTGCGATACGCCTCGGCGATCGCCTGCTTGCCCCCTTCGACGGGGTCGGCCTGGCAATAGCGGGGAGTGACGTCGGTGGTGAGGGCCAGCGCCTTGTCGGTGCCGTGGACCCGGACCACCGCCGAGTCGCCGCCGGGGGGCTGGACGGTGTCGGCGCCGACCTTCTGGTCATATTGCTCCCAGATCCAGCGGCGGCTGGCGAGGTCGGGCGAGGCCATCAGCTTCAGGAGGTCGGCGGCGACGTCGGCCGACCGGGGCAGGTCGGCGAGCGGCGCCGGCGGCGGCGTCGGCACCCACGGACGGTCGTAGAGGGGGGCATCGTCGGCGAGCGGCGCGAGCGGGATGTCGGCTTCGGTCCCGCCATTCCATTTGAGAACGAGGCGACCCGTATCGGTGACCCGGCCGATGACCGCGAAGTCCAATTCCCACTTGCGGAAGATGCCTTCCGCCTCGGCCTCGCGGCCGGGCTTCAGAACCATCAGCATCCGTTCCTGCGATTCCGACAGCATCATCTCGTAGGGCGTCATCCCGGTCTCGCGGCAGGGGATGGCGTTCATGTCCAGCTCGAGCCCGACTCCGCCCTTCGACGCCATCTCGACCGACGACGAGGTGAGGCCGGCGGCGCCCATGTCCTGGATGGCGACGATCGCGTCGGAGGCCATCAGCTCGAGGCAGGCCTCGATCAGCAATTTCTCGGTGAACGGGTCGCCGACCTGGACGGTGGGGCGCTTCTCCTCGCTGTCCTCGGAGAAATCGGCCGAGGCCATCGTCGCGCCGTGGATGCCGTCGCGGCCGGTCTTCGAGCCGACATAGACGACCGGATTGCCGATGCCGGCCGCGGCCGAATAGAAGATCTTGGCCTGGTCGGCGATCCCGACCGTCATCGCGTTGACGAGGATGTTGCCGTCATAGGCCGGGTGGAAATCGACCTCGCCGCCGACGGTGGGGACTCCGACGCAATTGCCGTAGCCGCCGATGCCGGCGACGACCCCGGCGATGAGGTGGCGCATCTTCGGATGGTCCGGCCGGCCGAAACGCAGCGCGTTCAGATTGGCGACCGGCCGGGCGCCCATCGTGAAGACGTCGCGCAGGATGCCGCCGACGCCGGTCGCGGCGCCCTGATAGGGCTCGATATAGGAAGGGTGGTTGTGGCTCTCCATCTTGAAGATGGCGGCCTGCCCGTCGCCGATGTCGATCACCCCGGCATTCTCGCCCGGACCGCAAATCACCCAGGGCGCGGTCGTCGGCAGCGTCTTCAGGTGGAGGCGCGACGATTTGTAGGAGCAATGCTCGGACCACATGACCGAGAAGATGCCGAGCTCGGTGAGGTTCGGCTCGCGGCCGAGCGCATGGAGGACGCGCTCATATTCCGCGCTCGAGAGGCCATGCTCGGCGACGATCTGCGGGGTGATGGACTCGGCCATGGCGCGCCTGTTAGCGGGGCGTCGCCCGTCATGCCAGCGCAGGCTGGCATCCCGCGGAGTGAAGCGCGCAGGCGTCTTTCAACCGCTGGGGTCCCAGCCTTCGCTGGGACGACGCGTGTCAGGCCTTGCAGCTCTGGGCGCCCTTGCCGGGCGAGGTGTAGCTGATCTGGGCGGCGTTGGCGCTCAGCGAATAGCCCTCGGCCGTGTAGGGCTGGCCGGCGGCCGGCGCGGTGAGCGTCGTTCCCGGGCCGTCCTTCTGGGCGCGGACGTTGACCGTGTCGTTGGTGTAGAAATCGGCGTAGAGCAGGCTGTTGTCCTTGCAGCGATAGGTGCGGCTGGCCTGGATCATCGGCGGCGCCTCGACCGGGGCGGCGTTGTTCAGGGCCTGGGCCTGGGGATCGTCATTGCCGTCGATCGTCTGCTTCTCGCAGGCGGTGAGGGCGAAGGCGAGAAGGGGGGCGGCGGCGAGGAGGGCGCGGTTTTTCATCATGCCGGCACTTCGCCAGTGGAGCATGGATTCGTCAAGCGCTTTTCTGCGAGCGCTTCGCAACAGCGCGGGGTTCGACAAAGCCGCCGGCATAAGTTACTCCTCCGTCACGCTGGGGTGAAAGAGCAGGAAGCGCGTGCAACGGGTCCGCATCGGCCTCACCGGCCTTGCCTTCGTCTTCCTCCTCGTGCTGCTCGGGGCGGTCTTCACCAGCCCGAGCGACGAGGCGCCGATCACCCCCAATCTGATCGAGACCCAGCTTTCGGGCGGCAACCAGTCGGCGCCGCCCGCCGCCAACCAGGCGCAGCCGAAGGAACCGCTCGCCGAACTCGGAGTGGCGCCCGGCAATGCCGACGACGACAACAGCGCCCGGCCCGCCCCGGCCGCCGCCCAGGACCGCTAGCCTGGCGAAAAGCGCTACTCACAAATTTATCCACAGGCTGAAGATCGCGAACATCGCCTGAACAGTTCACAGAACAAACCACGAAATGCCCTCTAAAGGCATGAAATCCCCAAAAAAGGCATGAAATCCCCTTTCCTTGCGGGTCTGCCGATGTTATCCACGCCTTCTGATTTTTGGGGCACTTTCCCGGCTGACCGGCGAGTCACGCGGCGCACCTGGTGCGTCCGCGAACGGGGAAGGTCCGTGTAAGGGAGCGGACAGGGGCGGTGGAGGTCGAGGACTTCTTCCAGGGCA
>JAXDPG010000010.1:0-2792 GCA_034668485.1 Sphingomonadales bacterium | reverse complement strand
GCCGCGACGAAGCGCTGATCCGCCGGGCGCTGGCCGAAGGCGGCGACCGGCCGGCGGGCGCCGGGGCCGGCCGATGACGCTGCGAGTCGCCCTCCTCGGCGCCGTCCGCTCGACGGAGGTGGCGCTTCGAGCGCTGGCCGATTGCGGCCACGTTCCGGCCCTCCTCTTCACGCTGCCGCTGGAGAAGCAGGGGCGCCATTCCGATTTCGTCGACCTCGGTCCGCTCGCGCAGGAGCTTGGAGTGCCGCTGGCCCGAGTCGACGACGTCAATGCCCTCGAAGCGTTGGCGGCGCTGCGGGCGGCGCAGCCCGATTTGCTGCTGGTGATCGGCTGGTCGCGCCTCTGCGGCGCCGAGTTCCGCGCCGTCGCGCGCCTCGGAACGCTCGGCTACCACCCGACCTTGCTGCCCAAGATGCGCGGCCGCGCCGCCCTCGCCTGGACCATCCTGCTCGACCTGAAGCGAAGCGGCGGCACCCTGTTCTGGATGGACGAAGGCGTGGATTCCGGGCCGATCGCGGCCCAGCAGGCGTTCGACGTCCCGCCGGGCACCACCCTTCTCGGCCTGATCGAGCTTCAGCTCGCGGCGCTCGCCGAAATGATCCCGCCGCTATTCGCCGAGCTCGAAGCCGGATCGATTCCGTCCCGGCCGCAGGACCATGAGGAGGCCACCTATCTGGCGGTCCGCCGCCCGGCGGACGGAGAGATCGACTGGGCCTCGAGCGCCGGGGAGATCGAGCGGCTGGTGCGCGCGGTGACCCGGCCCTTTCCCGGTGCCTTTGCCAGGCTTGGGGAGCGCGAAGTCGTGATCTGGAGCGCGCGGGTGGTGCACTATCCGCAGTGGTTCGCCTCGTTGGGCCAGGTCTTCGCCTATGAGGACGGAGTGCCGGTGGTCCGCTGCGGACAAGGCAGCGACCTCGCCCTGACCGACTATGAATTCCGCCCCTCCCATGACGGGGACCCCGTTCCGGCCGCCATCAAGGGACAGCCGAGATTTAGGACGCCGAGATGAGCATATTGGTAATCGCACCCCATGCCGACGACGAGACGCTGGGGATGGGCGGGACGATCGCCCGTCTCGCCGCCGAAGGACGCGAGGTCGTCGTCGGAGTCATGACCGGCCCCGGGGAAGAGCCCCATCCGATCTGGCCGGCCTCGGAATGGGACGGCATCCATGCGGAAGCGCGCGAGGCGACCGGGCTGCTCGGCGTCAGGGAGCTGGTTTTCGGCAATCTCCCGGCCGTCTGCGTTCCCGACCGGCCGGTCCACGAAGTCAACGACGCCGTCGCGAAGCTGATCGCTCGGGTCGATCCGGAGGAGCTCTACCTTCCTTTCTACCACGATCTCCACCAGGACCATTCCGTCATCGCCTATGCGGCGCTCGTCCATGCCCGCGCCTATCGCGACGCGGGGCGGCGGATCCGGCTGATCGCGATGTACGAGACGCCGACCGAGACGCACCTCTTCCCGCCGCAGCTGAAGCCTCCCTTCGCCCCGAGCATGTGGGTCGACATTTCCGAGACCCTGGAATCGAAGCTCGCCGCCTGGAATTGCTACAAGAGCCAGCACCATGAGGGCTCGACCCCGCGCTCGGCGGAGGCGGTGCGCGCGCTCGCCGTGTCGCGCGGCGCCGAGATCGGGGTCGCCGCCGCCGAGGCCTTCGTGCTGCTGCGGCTGCGACGCTAGGGTCCGAAGGCGGTCACAGACCGGTCGCGGCGAGGAGGGCCGCGTTGACCTTGTGAACGTCGAACTTGTCTTCGGCGATGCGGCGGGATTGCGCGCCCATCGGTGCGATCAGGGCCGGTTCCTCGACGAACCTCAGCATCGCCCGGTAAAGCGATTCCCAGTCCCGCGGCGGCACCAGCAGGCCGTTGACTCCGTCCACCACGGTCTCGCGGCAGCCGGGCGCGTCGGTGGTGATCACCGGCCGGCCCATCGCCATCGCCTCGAGCACCGATCGCGGCGTGCCCTCGCGATAGGAAGGCAGCACGTAGACGGTGTGAGCGGCGATCGAGCGCCGGACATCGTCCTGGAGGCCGAGATAGGCGACATTGGCGGCGAGCAGCCGGTCGACGCCGGCCTGGCCGATCCCGTCGGGCGAGGTGTCGAGGAAGCCGGCCACCGAAATCCTGACCTCCGGATGCTCCGCCTTGAGCCGCGCCGCCGCCTGGGTCAGCTCGCGGACGCCCTTGTCCTTGAGCAGGCGCGCGATCATCAGGAAGGAGACGCCGGGCGGCAGCGGCGCCGGCGCGTAATGGGCGACGTCGACCCCGGAGCCGTTGACCAGCAGCGTTGGGAGGGATTGCGGCAGCAGGCCGAGGCGACGGAACTCGCCGAGATCGTCCGGATTCTGGAAGACGGCGAGGAAGGCGCGGCGGAAGGCGCGCTTGTACATGAGCTTGCCGACCATTCGGCTGAACAGCCGCTTCGGCTCCCGCCCGCCGGTGAAGGCGTAGCCGAGGCCGGTGATCAGGCAGACGAAGCGGGGCACTCCGGCCGAGCGCGCCGCGGGGGCGCCGAGGATGATCGGCTTGATCGTATAGGCAAAGACGACGTCCGGGCCGATCGCGCGCAGCGTCCGGCCGAGGTCGCGCAGGGTCGCGAGCGCGCCGAACGGATTGAGGCTGGTCCGCCCGAGGCGGATCGAGACCGGCTCGGCTCCGAGCGCTCGCACCTGCGCCGCCATATTCTCGTCGATATCGGGGGCGAGGGCGAACACCCGGTGCCCGCGCGCGACCATCTCCGCGATCAGCGCCCCCCGGAAATTGACCAGCGACCAGGCGAAGGACCCGAGC
>JAXDPG010000009.1:0-3292 GCA_034668485.1 Sphingomonadales bacterium | reverse complement strand
GGGAGCGCCCGGCGCCAGCATCGCCGCGAGCAGGTCCGCGAACGAGGAGCCGGGGTCGGCGACCTCGCTCGCAACCTCGGCCAGCTGGCGCTGCGCCGTGCCAGGATCGATCGGCGTGCGACCGGCGACAGGGCCTGGAATCATCTTTGGCTCCAATCGTATGTTATCAGGTCTGCCATGTCGGCGAGCCGATCCTCCTCGGCCCGGTGCCGGACGCGCCGCCGCAGCCGGCGGAGCGAGATTTCACCGGAGCGGCTGCGCGCCTCGGAGACCTGCCATTCCTCCTGCCGGCGCCCGGCGACCTCGGTCGAGCGCTCGCGGCGGAGCGACGCGCCGGACGCCGCCGTCTCGCGCTCGATCAGTCGCGCCGCCAGAGCCCGGCTGAACTCGGGCGAAAAGGCGCTTCCGCCGAGGTGCTCGCCCCATTCGAGCCGGGCGGCCTCGGTCCGCCCCACCGCTTCCTCCTCGACCGTCCGGGCGGCCGTTTCCGCGGCGCGCGCGGCCATCAGGGCGGCTTCCGCGGCGGCGGTCTTGACCCTCTGGACCGACGCCAGCCGGACCATCAGTGGAAGCTTGACCCGGTCACGCATGGCCGGCCGCCCCGGCGGTGATCGTGCGAAGCTTGCGGACGGTGTCGGCATAGGCGCTGTTGTCGCTGCGCGCCTGGCGGAGGAAGGCGTTCATCTCCGTGCGCTTGCCGATGGCGCGGTCGACGCCGCCGTTGGTCCCCGATTTGTAGACGCCGCTCTCGATCATCACCCGGGCCTCCTCATAGGCGGCGAGCTGCGCGACGGCCTCGCGCATCGCATTGGCTTGGTCGGCGGCGACCAGCTGCTGCGCTCCCCGGCTGACGCTGCGCGGCACGTCGATGGCCGGGAAATGTCCCTGCTCGGCAAGCGACCGCGACAGCACGATATGCCCGTCGAGCAGCGACTTCATCAGCTCGACGATCGGATCGTCGACGTCGTCGGTCTCGCTGAGGACGGTCATGATCGCGGTGATGGCGCCGCCCGAGCGGACCGCGCCGCAACGCTCGACCAGCCGCGGCAAAGCGCTGAAGACGTTCGGCGTGTAGGCGCGAACGGTCGGCGGCGCGCCCGCGGCGAGACCGACCTCGCGCAGCGCCATGGCGAGCCGGGTCACCGAGTCCACCATCAGCAGGACGTGGTCGCCCGCCGCCCGCCAATGCTCCGCCAGCGCCAGCGCGTAGCTCACCGAGCGTGCGCGCAAGGCGGCGCTTTCGTCGGACGTGGCGGCGACCAGCGTGAAGCGCTCGCTATCTTCGCGACCGGAGAGCAGCCGCCAGATCGCCTCGACCTCGCGCCCGCGTTCGCCGACGAGGCACATCACGCACCGATCGCACTCGACCTGGGTGGCAAGCTGCTCCATCAGGCTGGTCTTGCCGACGCCGCTCGCCGCGAAAATGCCGATCCGCTGGCCCTGGCCGAGCGTCAGTAGGCCGTCGATGGCGCGAACGCCGGTCGGCAGCACGCGCGACGGGTCGGCCCGATGCATCGGCTTCGGCACGGTGCCGGTCAGCTGCGCATGGGCTTCGGCGTCGATCGGGCCGCGGCCGTCGATCGGCCGCCCCAGCGCGTCGACCGCCCTTCCAGCGAAGCCGCCGCCGACCGCCACCCGGTCGCGCATCGGACGGGCGGCTACCTTGGCGTCCGGCCGGATCGTCGCCTGCTGCTCGAGCGGAATCAGCACCACCCGCCGCTCATCGACGGCGGCGACCTCGGCGAGCACCGCCGGCGCCCCTTCGCATTCGATCTCGCACAGTTCGCCGAGGCGGCTGGCTGGCCCGGAGGCTTCGACCAGGCCCGGTGCGACCCGGCGGACATACCCATAGGGCCGCGCGAAATCGGCGCGTTCGAGCTTGGCGAGGAAGGGGTGGGCGGTCATTCGCCGGTCTCCGGCCCCGCCAGCTCGTCGAGAAAGGCGGCGAGCTGGGCCCATTGAGTCTTCGCTCCGACGTCGATGTGGCCGAGCTGGAGATCGATGCGGCATTCGCCGGATTCGAGGTCGGCATCGGTGACGATCCGAACCGAGCCGCTACCGGCCTCGGCAGCGAGCCCGGCGAGCGCCTGCTCGTCCTCGAAATCGAGTGCGCTGACACGGATCGCGAGGACGCTCTCGCGGCGGAGAAGGCGGAGCTGGTTGGCGATCAGGGCGGCGACGAAACGCGAATGGTCGCCCTTGTCGTCGAACAGCTTGCCGAGCGCGGCGCGGGCCAGGGCGGGCGCGAGCTCGTCGAGATCGGTCAGGCGCTTCTGCCACTTGGACGCGGCAGCCTCGACGCCTTTGTCGAGCAGGGCCAGCCGCTTGTCGATGCCCTCGCCCGCGTCCGCCCGGCCCCGGCATTCCCCGTCCGCTCGGGCGGCCGCGACCGCCTGCTCGCTCGCCGTTTGCTGGGCGGCCAGCGCCGCCCGCAGCTCGTCATTCTCGCGCGCCAGCGCTTCGAGCCGAGGATCGCCGGGCGGTGAAAGGGGCAGCACCGCCGGGTCCAGGAACGGCCGCACCTTATGGGCGGCCCCGCCCTTGATCAGCCCGCTCATCGCTGGGCCTGGCGCGGCGAGAGCAATTGTCCGACGGCGTCGACGAGCGAGCGACGCTTCGGGGCGGGCTCAAGCTTCGAGCCCGGAACCGTTGTCGGCCCGGCCAGCTCGCCAGCCGCGTCCGCCAGCAGCCGCCGCGTCGCCGGGGTCAGGTTGCGCTCACCGGGAGCGCCATCGGCCTTCAGATGGCGGGCCAACCAGGGCGAGAAGCGGCTATAGTCGGGCGCCGCCGGCTGCTCGGGCGCCGGCACGGCCGCCGCGTCGAGCAAGGCCCCGACCTGCGCCCGCTCGAACGGAGAAAGCGCGGCCAGCACGGCGCGGCGCTCGCGCGCGCCCAGTGCCCGCAATTCCTCGGCGAGGCCGGCCAGCGTATCAGCTTCGCGCATCGCCGGTTCCGACCATGAGGCTGAGCTGACGGCGGATGCGCAGCACCATAAGATCGCGCTGCTCGGTCGAGATCGCCGGCGACCGCGCACGGACCGCGAAGGCGATCAGGAGAATGCCGACGATCGCGGCCATGGCGAACAGCCAGACGGACGAGCCCTGAGGCACGACCGCCGCCGGGCGGTAATCGGCGATTCCGGTGGCGGCGACCGGCGGAGCGATCGGCACGCCGGCCTGGGCCGGGGCGACCTTAAGGCCGAATTGCAGCGAATCGCCGACCTCCGGCTTCAGCCCGACGGCGCGGGTCAGTGCCGCCCTCACCCGGTCCTGGTCCTCAAGGCCCAGCGGGG
>JAXDPG010000008.1:0-9314 GCA_034668485.1 Sphingomonadales bacterium | reverse complement strand
AAAAGCTTCGAAAAGCTGTCGGAAAAGTGGTCCACGATATCTACCGTGCACGCGGTGCTCTTTCCTTCCGTCGAGGCAGTTCGGCTCTGGCTCGATCGCGTACACAGCGGTCCCCAAGGTGGGATCGGCAGGAGGAGCTGGGACGCGGAACAAAAGCAGCGTTTCTATGGTGGGAGCAAGAACCGCGCCGCGCAAGCGCTGCTTGATTATGCTGAAGCCCAGGGGATGATCACTAAGGAGGAGCGGCAGGGAAAATTGACAACAGCTCAGCGCTTTCTGAACAATGACGTTTTCAAGGAAGCTCTGGGATTCGATTCCAATGATCCGGAGGAGTACGGGCGAACCCGGCCGAAAGCTGAGTTCGACGTCCTCGTTCGTCGGTTTACGCGTGACCTTGTCAGTGGGAAGGGCGTCAATTCCCGCATGAACAAGCCTGAAATTATCGCATACGCTCGGCCCCTTGGGGCTCTGCCTGGCGTCACCACCACACGCATAGACCCGGAGTCACTGGCAAGCGAAAGCGGCGGATCGGGGAAGAAGCGAACTCGTCGCCAGCCGCGGAAACCTGAGAAGGCAAAGCACGTTCGGTTCGAAGATGAGATTTATGC
This sequence comes from Sphingomonadales bacterium, assembly GCA_034668485.1. Classification (GTDB taxonomy): domain Bacteria; phylum Pseudomonadota; class Alphaproteobacteria; order Sphingomonadales; family Sphingomonadaceae; genus Allosphingosinicella. The sequence goes on along the minus strand of JAXDPG010000008.1, from coordinate 8,706 downwards.
TGCATTGAAGACGCTGGGAAATGAGAAGCTCGAAAGCCTCTACTATTCGCTGTGTTCGATCGAACTTGGCCAGCATACGCCGATTCTTTCAATAGGCGCTTGGTCGTTTTTTGAAACTCTTACAGCGTGTGCCGGGCGAACGGGTACTAATAGCTTCGACAGCTATCTGAACAAGAGCAAGCTGAATGGTTATGGCCTTGGGTCAGATACGATATCCCTCCGAAGCGCTATCGGCCGGATGCGCGAGTACGGTAACACGACAAAGCACCATAAAGTCGCGGCTGTGTTCAATGGAGACCAGTTGAACAACGACATGGTCGCCCTTAAGGACGTGATCCTTGCGTGCATCGCTGAGGCCGCCACGAAAGCTGCTTCTTAACGTGCTGATCGGGGACAAGCCTTACGGTTTGATCCTAAGGCCTCAATAATGGCGCGTACAGCATCACCTTTGAGGTATCCTGGAGGAAAGTCCTGCCTGCTGGGACTTACCTCAACCATACTCGATCGGAATGGCATTTCACGGGGCCATTACGTTGAGCCTTTCGCAGGTGGGTGCGGGTTAGCGCTCTCATTGCTGTACGGAGGCCATGTTGCCGAAATTCATATTAATGACCTAGATCCCGCCGTTTGGGCGTTCTGGCGTTGTGTATTAGAGGATACGGACACGCTGATCGCTAAAATTGCGGCGACGCCCGTCACGATTGATGAATGGTATAAACAACGGGAAATCCATCGCGCTCAAGACGTTACGGACCCCACTCCTCTGGGATTTGCAGCCTTCTTTCTGAATCGGACGAACCGTTCCGGCATCATCAAAGATGGGGGGGCGATAGGAGGGTTAGAGCAGACCGGAAATTACAAGATAGACTGTCGATTTAACGTTGACGATTTATCTAGACGCATCGCTCGTGTGGCTAAATATCGTGATCGCATTCACTTATCAAATTTGGACGCGAGTGTTTTTTTAAGTACTTGCAACACACTGCCAGACCGTTCGTTCCTATTCATTGATCCGCCGTACTTTAAAAAAGGTCCGGGTCTTTACACGAGTTTTTATAGGGCGGAGGACCACTCAACCCTTGCGCAGTCTATAATGCGGTTAAATCTTCCGTGGGCGGTCACATATGATGATGTGCCGGAGATACGTGGACTCTATCGAACATGCCGGCAATTCACCTTCGACATCCACTACTCAGCGCACCAGAAGAGACTTGGCACGGAACTGCTCATTGCTTCGAAAGGCTTGCGTATAGGAGCCCACCTGGCCTTGCGACCTTGCGGTCCCTCGTCAGAAGCGGCCTAGATAGGAACCTGCCGCGACCGCCGCGGAGTTCCGCCGTTGTCCGCCGACTACCTCGACTGCCATGCCTCAAGTGATTGAGACTACTTGGCCTCCGAGAGGGTCCGATTTCGAGCACCATCCTGCGCTTGTTGCAGAAGGGACTCATCCGCTGTGGATATCGGGGATAGCGGGGAAAAACCCACTTACAGTGCGATTAAGCGGCGCTAAGATATGCGCACCGCTCGCGTCCAAAGCGAATGGCAGCGGATAGGGTGACGGCGACAGCAGCACACGCCCTTCCAAAAGGCGAGTGACCATCGTCACCCTATCCGCGATCCTGCATACGAAATCCCGGCCGGATTCGACAAGCAGGAATTGTGGTGTTCCTCGCGTGATTTAGCTGGGCGCGTACCAAGGCTTCCGCCGCCGGCCCTCAGGCCGCCTTCCCCTCCGGTTCGAAGCTCACCCTGAGGCGCGTGCCGGTCGCCTTGGCGACCTTTTCGAGCGTGCTGGTCGAGGGCCGGACCCGGCCGCTCTCCAGGCGGGCGACGACGCTCTGGGTCGTGCCCATGCGTTCGGCCAGCTCGGCCTGGGTGAGGCCGGCATGGCTGCGCGCCGCGATCAACGCGGCGGCGATCGCATATTCCTCGCGCAGCGCCTCGAACGCGCCGGCATAGGCCGGGTCCCTGCGCCAGCGGGCGAACAGCTCGTCCGCGGCGATCGACTTGCCTTTGCTCATGTCACCTCCTTCGCGCGCTTCAGCGCCAGCGCGATCTCGCGGCGCGGCGTCTTCTGGCTCTTCTTGCGGAACGCCCGGACGATCACGATCCGCCGGCCGGAGGCGGTCAGATAGATCGCCCGGGCGATGCCGCCGCGTCCCTTGAGCCGCATCTCCCAGAGGGGGCCCTCGAGATGTTTCACATGCGGCTCGCGAACCCGCTCGATCCCGAATTCCCGGATCAGCCTTACAATGTGCTCCAGCCGCGCGCGCATGTCGGCGGGAAGTGCGTCGAGCTCCTCTGCCACCTCGGCGTTCAGGACCTCGACAGACCACATGGGGCCATTATAGCGATTTTGCTATTCCGCCTCAAGCCGCCGCGTCAATCTCCTCGCCGTTCAGCTGACCCCCTCCCCCTTTTACCCCTCCCCCGCCCGCAAGTACCACTTGCGGACGCAGTAGGAACCCCCTCCCCCCCTCGCCCGTTTCCCCCCCCGGCCCTCCCCGTTGGAGCGGGCGGTGGCGAGGGAGCTCGTGTTGGAGAGACCCTTATGCGTAGATCGATCGCACCCCTGATCCTGTCCGCCGCCGCCGCGTCGCTGGCGCTGGCGGCGTGCAACACCGTCGAAGGCGCCGCCGAGGACGTCGATTCCGTCGCCGACGCCATCACCTACCATCCGGACCGAACCTATGCCGCCTGCGGCAGCTACGGCGCCATGGACCGCAATGCCGACGGCCGCATCTCGAACGCCGAGTGGAACGACTGGCGCACCGGCGCCTATGCGACGTGGGACACCAACCATGACGGCCGGATCAGCCGGGCCGAATATGCCAATTGCTGGTATGGCGGCGGCTTCTACACCGGCTACCGCCAGAGCGCCTACGAGCCGAGCTGGACCGCGTTCGACGCCAATCACGACGGCTATCTCAGCGCCGACGAATATTGGAGCTCGACCTATTATCCGAGCCTCGACAAGAATGGCGACGGAGTCGTCGACAGCACCGAATGGCCGTGGTGAGGATTTCCCCACGAAGTGGTACTTCGTGGGGGCCCCGAGAGCATCCCCACCAAGTGATGGCGCGGATCCCTAAGCGGCGTCCGGGGGACGCCGCGCCGCGCCATTTGGTGGGGGCCCCGAGAGCATCCCCACCAAGTGGTACTTGGTGGGGGCCCCGAGATAAGCCCCACGAAGTGGTACTTCGTGGGGGCCCCGGGAAAGTGCCCTGAAAAGCGATGGCGCGGATCCCTAAGCGCCATTTTCAGCGGGCCAAGGCTGAAGGGCGGGGAGCGGTCGGCTTCGGGCGGCCGTTCCCGGCTCTGCGGCTTGAAGGCTAGCTTCGGGCGCCGGCCTTCTGCCGGACGCGCTCGCGCGGGTGGTCGGTGGCGACGCCGCCGGAAAGCTTCGACACCCACGGATAGACCTCCGCCACCTCGGGCGTGTAGCCGAGGTTGAAGACCGTCGGGCTCTTGCGCGGGCGGTCGCTGGCCTTGTCGTAGAAGGTGCCGAAGGCCTTGTCCCAGAGGAAGGAGGTGATCCCGAAATTGCCGGTCTCGTCGTGGAAATGATGGGCCATGTGGCGGCGCTTCATCTCGGCCAGCCACTTCCTCTTCGGCTTGTAGGCGAGGTGCTGGATGCAGTGGACGAACTCGTAGAAGCAGGTGGTGACGAGGCCGGTCGCGAAGGCGGCGGCGGCGGCGCCGATGGCGGCCTCGCGGCCCCAGGGCAGGCCGATCGCCCAGCCGACCGGGATGACCCCGAGCGCGATCGTGGGCAGAGTGGTGTGGAGGGCTCCGAACAGGACTTCGAGATGATTGGGGTCCTGGTGGTGGTCGTAATGGATGCGCTTCCAGGTGGGGCTAAGCAGGCGCGACTTCCACATCCACCTGCTGTGCAGGACCCAGCGGTGGAGGAGATACCAGACGAGCGGGTAGATGAGGGTCGCGGCGGCGACCGCGATCAGGGTCGGGGCGAGCGGGGCGGGGCGGGCGGCGTAGAGGCCGGCGGCGGCGGCGGCGAGCGCCAGATAGGCGATGATCGCGGGATATTGGAAATAGGCGATGACGAGCTCCCGGAAGCTCATCCGGTCGAGATGATGCTCCCGCCTCCAGAAGCTCGGGCGGATGGTCGCGGCGGGTTTCACGTCGTTGCTGCCTCTTATGGTCGCGAGGGGCGCTCCGCCCCCGGCGCGGCTCCCCAATATGGGAGTTTCGACTGGATTGGCAATGCGGCGCTTTTAGGGCCTCGGCGCGCTCGGGACGAGGCGAAGCTTGCGGGCGAGGGCGCCGAGCGCCTCGCGGTCGCCGCGGACGAGGCCCAAGCGGACCGCGCACCAGCTCGCCAGCGCCCAGAGCAGGGTGACCGAGGTGAAGCGGGCGGGGCCGTGGGTCAGCGAGGCGGCGAGGCCCATCAGCCCGACTCCGGCGAGGGCGACGGCGAGGCCGAGGAAGAGCTTGCGGTCGAACGGGGTCAGCCCCTCCGCGACCTGGAGCTCGAGCGTCGCCGCATAGGCGATGGCGACGGTCGCGACTCCGACCGCGACCGCCATCCCGGCCGCCCCCCAGAGCGGCACCAGCCACAGCGACAGGATCGCCCAGGTGGCGACTCCGACGAAGCTGTTGACCAGCGGCAGGATGCGATGCCCGGTCATCTCGACGATCGGGGTCGCCGGCCCGACGATCGCTTCCGCCGCCCGCGCCGCGACCAGGATGTAGAGCAAAGGCAGGGCCGCCCTCACCTCGGGCCGGTAGATGGAGAGGATGTCGGGCCCGGCGAAGGCGAGCCAGCCGGCGAGCGGGACGACGAGGGCGGTCGAGAGGCGGCTGGCGAAATGGTAGAGCGGGCCCAGAGCGGCGCGGTCGGCGCGGGCCTGGTGGGCGGCGACCGGGGCCATCACATACTGGAAGGCCTGGCGGACGGCGAGCGGCAAGGTGGCGAGCTTGCGCGCGATCTCGAACAGGCCGCTGGCCTCGGCGCCGCGGGTCCCGGGCAGGAGGACGTTGATGATCACCACCGGAGCGTCGACCAGCAGCCGGCGGGCGGCGTTGGCGGGGAGCAAGGCGAGGCCGGTGGCCAGGAGCAGGCGGACGTCGCGGGCGCCGATGCGGGCCCGGACGAGCCGGCGCCCGTCGTAGAAGCGGGCGAGCAGGGGCACGCACAGCAAGGCGGTCAGCGCCAGCGAGCAGAGGTGGGCGAGGATCAGGCCGAGGCTGCCGGCGCCGAGGCCGAAGAAGCCAAGCGCGAAGGCGATCCGGGCGAACTGCTCCCAGAACAGGCGCAGGCGTATCTCCGGCCCGAAGGCGCGCCGCGCCCGGGCCGCCGAGGTCGCGATCTCGACGAAGGTCCACAGCGGCAGGCCCCAGGCGAACAAGGCGATGGCGGTCGGGAGGACCGCTTTGTCGGCGGGGGCGGCGGAGAAGAAGGACGCGACCCAGCCGGCGTTGAGCGTGACCAGCAGCGCGATCAGGGCGGCGGGCAGGACCGTCACCAGCACCGCCGCCTTGACCGCGCCGTGGGCGCCGTCCTCGTCCTCGGTGGGGACGATGCGCTGGAGGGCGCTGGTCAGCGACAGGTCGACGACATTCTCGGCGAAATTGATCGCCGCCCACAAGGCCACGTAGAGGCCGTAGGCCGGCAGCCCGTAGAGCCAGATGAAGAGCGGCTGGGCGACGGCCTCGATCAAAGCCGCGGCGCGCGACAGCCCGACCAGCCCGGCCCCGCGCGCGACCTCGCCGCGGGTGACGGAAGCTTCGGAAGGGTCGGCGGGGGTCGCGGCCATGCGCCCGCTTTGGCGCGCCGAGGGGGGTGGGAGCAAGCGGGGTTGTAACGGAGGGCACGCGTGGAGCTTTGGCGCCTTCGGCCCAAGGCGATTCTACGATGATGCGAAAACCGCTTCGGCGGTCAGAAGCGATCCAATTCCGTGCACCGCCGCTTCGAGCGCGCCCGCAAGGCTGGGACCTCCAGGCCGCTGCCCGTCATCGCCGCTCGGCCTGCAGAGTTTCCCTCAGGCGTCGTCGCTTATCGGGAACAGGAAATATCCCCGCTCGGAAACGCCATTCGTGATCTGGAGGGAAGTCGCTCCGATGCGGCGGTCGGCCGGAGAGACGAATACCTCCTTCGCGTAGATCCACGCCGACCCGTGTCGCGGCAGGTTCTCGCCGGTGACATCGACGGTGAGGGCACCCCGCCAGCTATCCGCCTTCACGAATTTATGGAGCAGGAGGCCAGGGGCAACAGCAGGCGCTTCGCGGTCCGCAGGTGCGTCCCCTGTCCCGACGATCGTCATTTTCCGGCTCACTCAACCCCCCCTCAGAAGTTCATCCCGCCCATTCCGCCGCCGGAGGTGGCGGAGCCGTCAGGCTCATCCTCCTGAAGCTCGGCCACGGCCGCTTCGGTGGTGATGAGCAGACCGGCGACCGACGCCGCATCCTGCAGCGCCGAGCGAACGACCTTCGTCGGATCGATCACGCCGGCAGCGACGAGGTCCTCATAGACGTCCGTCTGCGCATTGAAGCCGAAGGTCTGGCTTTGCTGATCCATCAACTTGCCGGCAACAACCGCGCCGTCGAAGCCCGCATTATCCGCGATCTGGCGGAGGGGCGACTGGAGCGCGCGGCGGACGATGTCGATGCCGCGGGTCTGCTCGTCGTTGGCGCCGGCGAATCCGTCCAGAGCTCTGGACGCGTAGAGAAGCGCCGTGCCGCCGCCGGGGACGATCCCCTCCTCGACTGCGGCGCGGGTGGCGCTGAGCGCGTCGTCGACGCGGTCCTTGCGCTCCTTCACCTCCAGCTCCGAGGAGCCGCCGACCTTGATGATCGCGACTCCGCCGGCGAGCTTGGCAAGGCGCTCCTGGAGCTTCTCAATGTCATACTCGCTGTCGGAACGCTCGATCTGGCCGCGGATTGCGTCGATGCGCGCCTTGAGGGCATCCGAGGTGCCGGCGCCGTCAACCACCGTCGTCTTGTCCTTGTCGATGCTGACCCTTTTCGCGGTCCCGAGCATGTCGAGCGTCACCGTCTCGAGCTTGATGCCGAGATCCTCGGTGATGACCTGGCCGGCCGTCAGTACGGCCATGTCCTCGAGCATCGCCTTGCGGCGATCGCCGAAGCCCGGCGCCTTGACGGCCGCGACCTTGAGGCCGCCGCGCAGCTTGTTGACGACGAGGGTGGCGAGCGCCTCGCCCTCGATGTCCTCGGCGACGCTCAGCAGCGGACGGCCCGACTGCGCAACGGCTTCCAATATGGGGAGCATCGCCTGCAGGTTCGACAGCTTCTTCTCGTGGAGCAGGATATAGGGGTCGGCGAGCTCGACCTGCATCTTCTCGGAATTGGTGATGAAATAGGGGCTGAGATAGCCGCGGTCGAACTGCATGCCCTCTACGATGTCCAATTCGAACTCGAGCCCCTTGGCCTCCTCGACGGTGATCACGCCTTCCTTGCCGACCTTCTCCATCGCCTCGGCGATCTTCTCGCCGATTTCGGTGTCGCCATTGGCGGAGATGATTCCGATCTGGGCGATCTCGTTGTTGCTCGACACCGGCTTCGAGCGCTCCTTGAGGTCCTCGACCACCTTCAGGACGGCGAGGTCTATGCCGCGCTTGAGGTCCATCGGGTTCACCCCGGCCGAAACGGACTTCATGCCCTCGCGAACGATGGCCTGGGCGAGCACCGTCGCGGTGGTGGTGCCGTCGCCGGCGTGATCGTGGGTACGCGACGCAACCGAGCGCAGCATCTGCGCGCCCATATTCTCGAACTTGTCGTGGAGGTCGATCTCCTTGGCGACGGTGACGCCGTCCTTGGTGATGCGGGGAGCGCCATAGCTCTTGTCGAGCAGGACGGTGCGGCCCTTCGGACCGAGCGTCACATTGACGGCGTTGGCGAGGATGTCGACTCCGCGAGTGATGCTTTCGCGCGCGTCGCGGGAGAATTTGACGTCCTTGGCGGCCATGGTGCTGTTCCTTGGTTGATCACGTCACCCCGGCAGAAGCCGGGGCCTCGTGGAAAATTTACGTCACCCCAGCGAAGGCTGGGGTCTCGTCGGGTGAAGGGCTGGGCACCCTTCGCCCACTGGGATCCCGGCCTTCGCCGGGATGGGCATTGTCGGCTGGGTTCAGCCCACAATGCCCAGGATGTCGGCTTCCTTCATGATGAGCAGGTCCTCGCCGTCGAGCTTGACCTCGCTGCCGGACCATTTGCCGAACAGGATCTTGTCCCCGGCCTTGACGTCGAGCGGGGTCACCGTGCCGTCTTCGGAGCGGGTGCCCGACCCTACCGAGACGATTTCGCCTTCCTGAGGCTTTTCCTGCGCCGTGTCGGGGATGATGATGCCGCCGGCGGTCTTCGCGGCGGCTTCGATGCGGCGCACGAGCACCCGGTCGTGGAGTGGGCGGAATGTCATGGCCATGGTCCTCTCGCTGGATCGCGACGAAGTCATCGCTTCACAAGCGGGAGCCAGCGCTGCCAATTTGCGGTTGGCACTCTCGTTCGAAGAGTGCCAACCCACTTCATGTGGGGGCTCGCACCCCCTCGGTCAAGCACTCGGGGGGAGGGGTGGCAGCCGAGAAGGGGGACACGTACTTTTTGGCGAAAAAGTACGTGTCCCCTTTTTGCGGACGATTGCTGCCTGCCTTCGGCCGATGGCGCGTACGCCCATTCGGTGTCAGCGCCGGTCGCGGGCGGCCGCGTCGAGCCGCAGCCTTGCGTATTTCG
>JAXDPG010000007.1:0-4446 GCA_034668485.1 Sphingomonadales bacterium | reverse complement strand
CGCGCTCCTCGAAGCGGCGGATGAGCAGCATCTGGCGGTAATATTCGAGCAATTCGTCCTTGCCCGCCTCGTGCCGCTTCGGCTCGGGCGGGCGCTCGCGATTGGGAGTAAGAGGCGGAGAGGCGGCACTCTCCTTGCCGGCGCGCTTGGACGTTGCTGCCTTGGCCACGTGGGTTCCTGCTGGTCGTTCGAAGGGCGGCTCTATGGCGGCAAATGCGATGGGGTGCAACTTGTGCCCACTCCCGTCATTGCGAGGCGCAAAGCGCCGCGCCAATCCAGAGACGCAGCCCTGGATTGCTTCGCTTCGCTCGCAATGACGGCCTTCAACCGTCAGTTGAGCGGGATCACCACTTCGTCGGGGCCGACCACGCCGAGCTCCTTGCGGACCATTTCGTCGACCATGTCGGGATCGGCGCGCTGCGGATCGAGCAGAGCGGCGCGGTGGGCGAGCCGCACTTTCTCGGCGTTGAGATCGGCGAGCTCGACGAGCCGCTCGGCCTTCTGCCGGCGATAGTCGCCCCAGCTCAATATGCCGTTGGCGCCCATGATCGCGTAGCCGAGGAAGTTGGCGATGATGAGGATGGCGAGGGCCGGAAGCGCCGCCCGCCTGATCGTCTCGAGAGTGTTCCGCCCCACCGCCTGCATGACGTCGCTGACAGAATCAGCAAAAGGCCGTGGAATCAAGCCTTTTGCGCCGATGAGTGAAAATTTGTCAGATGGACCGACTCCGCGCGAACACCTCGCGCCCCGCATAGCGCGCCATCGACCCCAGCTCCTCCTCGATCCGGATCAGCTGGTTGTACTTGGCGAGCCGGTCGGAGCGGGCGAGGCTGCCGGTCTTGATCTGCCCGCAATTGGTGGCGACGGCGAGGTCGGCGATGGTCGTGTCCTCGGTCTCGCCGGAACGGTGCGACATGACGGCGCTATAGGCGGCGCGGTGGGCGGCGGAGACCGCTTCGAGCGTCTCGGAAAGGGTACCAATCTGGTTGACCTTGATCAGGATACAGTTGGCGACGCCCTCGCCGACGCCGCGGGCGAGGCGCTTCGGGTTGGTGACGAAGAGATCGTCCCCGACCAGCTGGATCTCCCCGCCGAGCCGATCGGTGAGTGCCTTCCATCCCTCCCAATCGTCCTCGGCCATGCCGTCCTCGATCGAGCGGATCGGATAGTCGCGGGCCAGCCCGGCGAGATAGTCGACCATCTCGGCGGGCGACAGCGTCCGCCCCTCCCCTTCCATCCGGTAGGCGCCGTCGCTGAAATATTCCGTCGCGGCGCAGTCGAGGGCGAGGACGACGTCGTCGCCGGGGGCGTAGCCGGCCTGCTCGACCGACTTCATGATGAAGTCCAGCGCATCGCGCGCCGAGGCGAGGTTCGGCGCGAAGCCGCCTTCGTCGCCGACGGCGGTGGACAGGCCCGCATCGTGCAAGTTCTTCTTCAGCGTGTGGAAGATCTCCGAGCCGCAGCGCACGGCTTCCGCGAGCGAGGCGGCGCCGACCGGCATGACCATGAATTCCTGGAAGTCGATCGGATTGTCGGCATGCACGCCGCCGTTCAATATGTTCATCATCGGCACCGGCAGCAGCTGCGCCGAGACTCCGCCGACGTAGCGGTACAGCGGCAGCCCGCGAGCGTCGGCGGCCGCCTTGGCGACGGCGAGGCTCACGCCGAGGATGGCGTTGGCGCCCAGGCGGGACTTGTTGTCGGTGCCGTCGAGATCGATCAGCAGGGCGTCGATCTCGCCCTGATCCTCGGCGTCCATCCCCGCGATCGCCTCGAAAATCTCGCCGCGCACCGCGTCGACCGCGTCGCAGACGCCCTTGCCGAGATATCTGGACTGGTCGCCGTCGCGTTTCTCGACCGCTTCATGGGCGCCGGTCGAGGCCCCCGAGGGCACCGCCGCCCGGCCCATGCTGCCGTCCTCGAGCAGCACGTCGACCTCGACCGTCGGATTGCCCCGGCTGTCGAGTATCTGCCGGGCGTGGACGTCGAGGATGGCGGTCATTGTTACGGCCTCGTTCTGAACTATATGGGCTGGACGACATGACGGGTTGGGCGCGGCTTATCGGCGCGGCGCGGGCGACGCAACTTTCGTCGCGGCGCGGCGGAACGCGAGCCCGGCCTCGCCGGTTTGCTTGCGAAGTAACCTTTCAGAGTTGGAGAAAGCCTATGCCTCCCCGCGACGACGAGCTGCCAGAGGGCACCGACCACATCATCAACGGCGCCATGGAGACGGGCGGCGGCGACACGTCCGGCAGCGGCGGCGCCGGCTCGGGCTTCATCGGCGCGTCCGGCGGCGACGGTACGGGCGGCACTATAGCGGGTGGAGAAACCAAGATGACGACCAGCGACGACACGGGCGGCACGGCCGTCACGAGCGAAGGCGGCGCCGGCGGCGGCGGCACCGGCGGCGGAGTCACCGAGCAGCTGAAAGGCCAGGTCTACAATCTGCGCGACCAGGCCGGCGGCAAGGTCCGCGATTTCGCCGAGGGCGGCAAGACCAGGGCCAGCGACGTGCTCGAGGAGCTTTCGCGGGTGGTCGCCGACACCGCCGACTCGATCGACGAGCGGCTCGGCAACAATTACGGCGAATATGCCCGCAAGGCGTCGGACAGCGTGGCCGGCCTGGCCGAGAGCCTGCGCGGCAAGGACGTCGACGAGCTTTACGACAATGTCCGCTCGGCGGTGCGCAAGAGCCCCGGGGTCGCCATCGGCATCGCGGCGGTGGTCGGCTTCACCCTGGTGCGGCTGGTCAAGGCCGGCATGCCCGACGAGGGTGAGGGAACGCGCCGCGGCGGCGGTCGCCGCACCAACAGCGGCGGCACGGGAGCCTGAGCTTGGACGCGCCGGCGGGCCTGCAGGAGGAAAGTTCGCTCGGCGAGCTGTTCGGGCGGCTTTCCGACGACGCGCGCGCTTATGCGGCGGCCGAGGCGAAGCTCTACCAAGCCATCGCCCGCCGCCGCATCGGCCGCGCCCGCAACGGCGCCATCGCCCTGGCGGCGGCGGCTTTGCTCGCCAACGCGGCCCTGCTCGTCCTGCTGATCGGACTGTCGCTCGAGCTCGCCCTCCACGTCGGCCCGGCCCTGGCGGGGCTGATCGTCACCCTGGTCGTGCTCGGAATCGCGTTCCTGCTCGTGCGCTACGGCGCCGCCAAGCTCGGCGCGCTGTCGGGCGACCCGGAGGAGGAAGCGGCGCTTCGGGCCGGGGAGAAGATGCCATGAGCGCGAATGCGCTGAGGCTGGCGAAGCAGGAGGCCGAGCTCGCCCGCCGCCGCCTTGCCGCGACGGCGGCCGAGCTCCACCAGAGGCTGAAGCCGGGCGCCCTCGCCCACAATGCCTGGGCGGGCGTCAAGGACAAGAGCGGCGAGATCGCCGACGACGCGGTCGAAGCCGTCAAGGCCCGGCCCGTGCCGGTCGCGGCGGTGCTCGCCGCTTTCACCCTGTTCCTCGCCAGGGCGCCGCTGAAATCGGCGGTGTCGCGACTCTTCTCGAGCAGCGGAGAGGACGAGGATCTGGTCACCGTCCGAGTGGACGAAGGTGACGAAAATTACGACCTGACGGCGCCTCTCGCCGCCAGGACCAGTGAAGGAGCAAGTGCATGACGAGTACCACCGACGACCGTCCGGCCTCGGCCTCGGCGAACAGCAAAGGCGCCGGCACCGACGAAAATGACGGTGGCGGCCGCACCGCCGCCGCGCGCCAGGCCTTCGAAAGCGCCCGCGAGCGCACCGCCGCCGCCTATGCGACGGCACGGGAGCGGGCCGGCAGCGCCTATGAGACGGCCGGCCGCCGCGCCGGCGAGGGCATCGACTCCAACCCGGTCGCCGCGCTCGTCGGGGGGCTCGCCATCGGCGCGATCGTGGCCGCCTTGCTGCCGCGCACCAGCCGCGAGGACGAGCTGCTCGGGTCGGTCGGCCGCAAGATCAACGACAGCGCCCGCGAGGCCGGGCGCGCGGCCCGCGAGGCCGGCCGCGGCCAGCTCGACGAGCTCGGCCTCAGCAAGGACGGCCTGAGGAGCAAGCTCGACGAGTTCACCGGCCGCGCCGTCGGGGCGATCAAGGATTCGGCCGGGGCGGCACGCGGCAAGAACGAGGCCTGAGGCGCCGCGTCCCGGAGCTTCGCTTCTCCGGGACGCCGCCCTGCCCGAGCGTCATGAGCAAGCTCCACCTCGTCTTCGGCGGCCTGGTCAAGGACCCGCGCGGTCTCGACTTCGACCTCGAGACGGTCGAGGTCGTCGGCCTCTTCCCCGATTATGCCAGCGCGCTCGACGCCTGGCGCGGCCGCGCCCAGCGCACCGTCGACGACGCCGAGATGAAATATGTGGTGGTCCACCTCCACCGCCTGCTCGAGCCGGAGATGGAGGGCGGGCAGTAGAGGGTCACCGCCCCTTCACCCTCTCCCGCACTTTACGGGAGAGGAGGGGTCCAAGCGAAGCTTGGGAGGTGAGGGT
>JAXDPG010000006.1:0-5337 GCA_034668485.1 Sphingomonadales bacterium | reverse complement strand
GTGCCGGTCTTCGCCTATCAGGTGTCGGGCGAATATGCGATGATCGAGGCCGCCGCCGCGGCCGGGGCCGGCGAGCGCGACGCCCTGGTGCTGGAGACTTTGATGGCTTTCAAGCGGGCGGGCTGTTCGGGCGTGCTCACCTATCACGCTCCGCTGGCGGCGAGGCTGCTCGGCGCATGACCGAGGCCGCTCGGGCGGAGCTTCTCAGGCTGCAGACCGAAGCCGCGCCGCTCGAGCCCGGCGCGGAAGAGCGGGCGGCGCTGGCCGCGGCCGCGTTCGCCCATGCGCAAGCCTTCCTGGAAGACCTGCCGGACGGGCCGACCTATCGCGGCTCGAGCGGCGCCACGGCGGTCCGGCTGGATCCGGAATTCTCCGAGGACGGACGGTCGCCGAAGGCGACCCTCGCCTATCTGGGCCGCTGCGTCGACGAGCCCGGGATCGCGACCGCGTCGCCGCGCTTCATGGGCTATGTCCCCGGCGGCGGCCTGTTCCACTCGGCCCTCGGCGATTTCCTCGCCGCCGCGTCGAACAAATATGCCGGCTTCGCCCCGGCGGCACCGGGCGCGGTCCGGCTGGAGAACGCGACCACGGCCTGGCTCGCTCAGGCGATCGGCTTCCCCGCCGCCGCCGCCGGGACCCTGACGTCGGGCGGAAGCATGGCCAATCTGACCGCCATCGTCGCCGCCCGGGAAGCGCGGGACGAGGAGGGCGGCGGCGCGGTCTATCTGAGTGCGACCGCCCACCATTGCATCGACAAGGCGCTTCGAATCGCCGGCCGCGCTCGAGCGCCGCGCAGGCTGATCGCCACCGACGAGCGGCACCGGATGCGCTCGGACGCGCTGGCCGAGGCGCTGGAGCAAGACGCAGCCCGGGGCGTGCGCCCCTGGCTGGTCGTCGCTTCGGCGGGAACCGTCGATGCGGGCGCCGTCGACCCGCTTGCGGACATAGCCGAGCTTTGCGAACGGCACGGGGCCTGGTTCCACGTCGACGGCGCCTATGGCGGGCTGTTCATGCTGTGCGAGGAGGGGCGCAGAATCCTCGCCGGGATCGAGCGCGCCGAGACGGCGGCGCTCGATCCGCACAAGACCTTGTTCCTGCCCTACGGCACCGGCGCCGTCGTCGCTCGCGACGGGCGGACGCTGCTCGACGCCTTCAGCGCCAGCGCCGACTATATCCGGCCGTTCGGCGAGGCCGATGTCGGCCCCTCGCCCGGCGACCTCTCGCCCGAGCTGACCCGCCATTTCCGGGCGCTGAGGCTGTGGCTGCCGCTCCAGCTCGCCGGCGTGCGCGCCTTCCGGTCGGCGCAGTCCGAGAAGATCGGGCTTGCCCGCTATTTCCATTCGCGGCTCGCGGCGATGGACCGGTGGGAAGCGGGACCGCCTCCGGACCTTTCGATCGTCGCCTTCCGCTACCGGCCCGCTGCCGGCGACGCCGACGCGTTCAACCGGCGGCTGCTGCAGCGGCTCCAGGAGGAAGGGCGCGTGTTCCTCAGCGGCACCCGCATCGACGGCGCCGACTGGCTTCGCTGCGCGATCCTTTCCTTCCGTACCCATCTCGCCCATGTCGACGAGACGATCGAAGCGCTGGGCCGCCTCGCGGCCGCGCTGGAGGCCGAATGAGCCTGGTCCGCGAGCAGGCCGGCATCGGCGAGCGGCTGGCCAAGCCGCTCTTCCTCGCCACCGTCCTCGTCGGATCCTTCCTCCTCTTCCTGACCCAGCCGATGGTCGCCCGCATGGCGCTGCCGCGGCTGGGCGGGGCGCCGGCGGTGTGGAACAGCGCGATGCTGGTCTATCAGGGCCTGCTTCTCGGCGGCTACGCCTACGCCCATTTCCTGACCCGGCTGCGGCCGCGGCTTCAGGCGGGGCTCCACCTCGCCCTGTTCGCGCTCGCCGCCTTGTGGCTCCCGATCGGCCTCACCGGCGCCACGCTTCCGGCCGACGCCTCCGCCGCTCTGTGGGCGCCCTGGTTCCTCGCCAGCTCGATCGGTCCGCTCTTCTTCATCGTCTCGGCGCAGGCGCCGCTGATGCAGCGCTGGTACGCGCTGGAGAGCGCCCGGGGCGATCCCTATCCGCTCTACGCCGCCTCGAACCTGGGCAGCTTCGCCGGTCTGCTCTCCTACCCGTTGCTGGTCGAGCCGCTGCTGACCCTCGAGCAGCAGAGCCTGCTCTGGTCGGCCGGCTATGCCCTGCTCGTGCTGATGGTCGCGGCCTGCGCGCTTGCCGTGCCGGCCGCCGCCGTCGAGGAGATGCCCAAAGCGGCGGGACCGGCGCCGCCGCTGCGCCTGCTGCTTCGCTGGGTGGCGCTGGCGGCGGTGCCGTCGGGGCTGATGCTGTCGACCACCACCCACCTCACCACCGACATCGTCGCCGTGCCCCTGTTGTGGGTGCTGCCGCTCGCTTTGTACCTTCTGAGCTTCGTCATCGCCTTCGCCGCGCGCCGGCGCGTCGCCGATCTGGTCGTCAACGTCGCCCCGCTCTTCCTGCTCGTCGCCGGCGGCTTCGCATTCAGCGGCGGCTCCGACCTGCCCTTCTTCACCGCCACGCTCGGATTGTTCCTTCTGCTCGTCGTCGCGGTCGCGCTCCATGCCGAAATGTACCGCCTGCGGCCGGAAGCGGCGCACCTCACCGCTTTCTATCTGGCGATGGCGGTCGGCGGAGTGCTCGGCGGCATCTTCTGCGCGATCGTCGCGCCGAGCCTGTTCGACTGGGCCTATGAGCATCCGCTGCTGATCGCCGCCGCCGCCCTGCTGGTGCCGCAGTCGCCCTTCCTTCCCTGGGCGGAGGGGATGAAGCCGGCCGCGCGCTGGACCCTCGTCCTCGTCGCGCTCGGCCTCTCCTGGGCGGCGGACATGAAGGCGGGCCCGTTCGACAGCGACGGCACCGCCCTGCTCGGAAGCGTCGTCATCTCGCTGATCGCGCTCAACTTCATCGGCGCCCGCGCCGCCTTCGCGGTCGGCCTGGTCGCGCTGATGATGAGCTATGGCGGCTGGACCAAGCTCGAGGAGAGCCGCGAGGGCATCCGCACCCGCTCCTATTTCGGCATCTACACGGTGACGACCCGCCATTCGCCGCCGACCCGCCAGCTCACCCACGGCACCACCCTCCACGGCGCCCAGAACCTGACTCCGGGCATGGAGACCCTCCCCACCACTTATTATGCGCGCCGCTCCGGGGTCGGCTACGCGCTCGCCTCGCTGCCCATCTTCCACGGGCCCCACCCGGCGGTCGGCGTGGTCGGCCTCGGCAGCGGAACGCTCTCCTGCTACGCGACGCCGGAGCAGGACTGGCGCTTCTTCGAGATCGACCCGGCCATCGTCCGGATCGCGACCGATCCGTCCCGCTTCACCTTCCTCTCCCGTTGCGCCCCGCACGCCAGGATCGTGCTCGGCGACGCCCGCCTCAGCCTGGCGCGGGAGCCGGCGGGCCGCCTCGACCTGCTCGCGGTCGACGGCTTCTCCTCCGACGCGATCCCGATTCACCTGCTCACCCGCGAGGCGCTGATGGTCTACCGGCGGGCGCTCAAGCCGGACGGGCTGCTCCTCGTCCACATCTCCAACCGCTATCTCGACCTCGAGCCGGTGCTGGCCGCGGCGGCGGAGCGCGACGGCTGGCAGGCCGCGGCCTTCGACTATTCGCCGCGGCTGGGCGAGGAGGGCCAGAATTTGACCCGGTCGATCTGGGTGGCGATGACCCGCGACCGCGGCACCTTGCTGACGCTGGGCGCCGTCAGCGCCGAGGACGGCCACCTCTGGCGCGAGCTGCGCAGCCGCCCGGGCTTTCAAGGCTGGACCGACGATTATGCCAGCATCCTGCCCCTGCTCGAGGATTGGCACGCCTGGCTCCCCGGGGTGTTCAAGGCCCGATGATCGAGACTGAGCGGCTCAGGCTGAGGAACTGGCGCGAGGACGATATCGAGCCGTTCGTCCGCCACCTCAACACCGCGCCGGTGATGCGCTGGCTCGGCGGGGTGCGCACGGCCGAGGAGCATGGCGAGACCATCCGCGGCCGGGTCATTCCCTGGCAGCAGATACGCGGCTTCACCTTCTGGGTGGTCGAGCGCAAGTCGGACGACGCCCTTCTCGGCTTTTGCGGGCTGAAGCTCGCCAGCGACCCGGGCAGCCCGGTCGAAGGCCAGCTCGAGATCGGCTGGCGGCTGCGCGAGGACGCCTGGGGCCAGGGCTATGCCGGCGAGGCGGCGGGCGCGTCGCTCGACTTCGCCTTCGGCCGGCTCGAGGCGCCCCACGTCGTCGCGCTCACCGTCGAGGGGAATGCGCCGAGCCGGCGGCTGATGTCACGGCTCGGCATGACGCGGCGGCCCGAACTCGACTATGAGGGGCCGGACTGGGCCGAAGGGCCGGTCATCGTCTACCGGATCGAGAGGGAAGAATGGCAGGCGCGCAGCTCATAGCCTTCGGCGGCAAGGCGCCGCTCGTCGATCCGGCCGCCTTCGTCGCGCCGGGCGCGGTGCTGATCGGCGACGTCGAGATCGGGCCGGACGCCAGCATCTGGTACAATTGTGTGCTGAGGGGCGACGTCAACCATATCCGCATCGGCGCCCGCTCCAACCTCCAGGACGGAAGCGTCGTCCACGTCGATTCGCCGCGGCCGGGCAGCAAGGCGGGCCTTCCCACCCTGATCGGCGAGGACGTCCTGATCGGCCATATGGCGATGGTCCATGGCTGCATCCTCCACGACCGCGCCTTCGTCGGGCTGGGGGCGATCGTCATGGACGGCTGCGAGATCGAGAGCGGCGCCATGCTCGCGGCGGGCGCGCTGCTGGCGCCGGGGCGGCGGATCCCGGCGGGCCAGCTCTGGGCCGGGCGGCCGGCCAAATATGTCCGCGATCTGAGCCCCGAGGAGCTGGCCGGGCAGCAGCTCGGAGTCGCCCACTACGTCGCCCTCGCCAGGCTCCACGCCGCCGCGCTCGCCGGCGGCTGACCGGAATTCGGTGCCAGGCACCAAGGACTAAGGCGTTGATTTCACACAGGGCGTCGGATCAGGGCTCTGAGAAATTGGTGCCAGGCACCGAGCACTAAGGCGTTGATTTCACACAGGGCGTCGGATCAGGGCTCTGAGAAATGGTGCCAGGCACCGAGGACTAAGGCGTTGATTTCACACTGGGTGGCGGATCAGCGGGCCAGGAGCGCCTCGAGCCGCTTGATCCGTTCCGAGTGGGCGTCGGCGAGCGCCTGGAACTCGGCGACGGCGGCGCGAAGCCGCTCGGCGTCGCCCGGGCCGAGCGTGCCGGCCTTGGCCCGCCCGGTCGCCAGGGCGTCGAGATCCGCGAGCGCCGCCGTGCTTCGCGCCCGCGCCGATTCGAGCCGGGAGAGCGCCTGCT
>JAXDPG010000005.1:0-3937 GCA_034668485.1 Sphingomonadales bacterium | reverse complement strand
GCCGGAACTCCGGCCGCCCGCGCCGGGCTGGCCGCCGGCGACGTGCTTCTGGCGGTCAATGGCCGCCCGCTCCCGACCGGCGCTTCGCTGCTCGCCGAGCCGAAGCGCGAGAAGTGGCGCCGCCTCGCCGACGAGACCGAGGACGAGCTCGAAAAGGCGCTCCGCCAGGGCCCGGCCGAGCTTCGAGTGCTTCGCGAGGGGCGCGAGCTCTCGCTTCGCCTCGGCTCGATTCCCGCCTGCCTCGGCCGGGTCCGTCTCGCCCGTTCGACCCAGGTCAACGCCTTCGCCACCGGCCGAACGGTGGTGATGACGGTCGCCATGCTCGACTTCCTCAGGAACGACGACGAGCTCGCGGTCGTCCTCGGCCACGAGCTCGCCCACAACATCTTCCACCATCGCCAGATGCGCAACGAGGAGGGGGTGCTGCACGGCCTCGGCATCAAGCCGAGCGCCGTCTGGAAGCGCGAGGAAGCGGCCGACCGCTTCGGGCTCAGGCTGATGGCGGCGGCCGGCTACGACCTCGACGCCGCCATCCCCTTCTGGCGCCGCTACCTCGGCAGATATGACTGGTTCCCGCAGATCTTCCGGAGCCATCCGAGCCTCGGCGCGCGCGAGCGCATCGCCGCCGAGGAGATTGCCGCGATCCGGCGGGAGAGAGCCGGGCTGTAGTGCCTCCCTCCGTCATCCTGAAACAAGTTCAGGGTGACGCTACACCTTCGTCCTCAGGGACCAGAGCTCGGGGAACGCCCTCTTGCCCAGCGTCGACTGGAGGTAGGCGACCCCCGCCGTTCCCCCGGTGCCGCGCTTGAGGCCGATGATCCGCTCGACCGTCACGACATGCTTGTGCCGCCAGACCGCGAGCGCGTCGTCGATGTCGACCAGCTTCTCGGCCAGCTGGTAGAGCGGCCAGAGGCGCTCCGGCTCGCGATAGACCTCGGCCCAGGCCGCCTCGACCCCTTCGCTCGGCCGGTAGGGCTCACTCCAGTCGCGTTCGAGCGCCGCCGCCGGCATCGCCAGGCCCGCGCGCGCGGCGGCCGCATTGGCCTCGTCCCACAGGCTCGGCTCATTCAGCGCCTGGAGAAGCGCCGCATAAGGCCCTGATCCTTCCTCCTGGAACTTGAGATGGCCGCCGTCCTTGAGGCCGAGCCTGTATTCGAACTCCCGGAACTGGGCCGACTGGAAGCCCGAGCTGGAGCCGAGCACGGACCGGAAGCTGGTATAATCGGAAGGCGTCAGGGTCGCGAGGACGTCCCAGCTCAAGGTCATCACCGCCTGGATCCGCGACACCCGCGACAGCGCCTTGTGGACCTCGATCAGCCGGTCCCGCCGGATCATGTCGCTTGACAGCTTCAGCTCGTGGATGGCCTGCTTGAGCCACAATTCCTTGGTCTGGTGGATGATGACGAACAGCATCTCGTCATGGTGGTTCGAGATCGGATGCTGGGCGGAGAGGAGCTGGTCGAGGGCGAGATAGCCGCCGTAGGTCATCGAGACGGGGGTGTCGGTCATGCCTCTTCCCTCACAGGCGCTCGGCGCTCGAGACGACGTCGGCGGCCCGCAGCGCCGCCAGGATGCGCATCAGATGCTGCACGTCGTGCACCTCGATGTCGAGGTGGAAGGTGTGGAAGCTGCCGTCGCGGCTGGCCTGCTCCATCGAGACGATGTTGGCGCCATGGCGCCCCAGGATGCCGGCGATGACGGCGAGCGAGCCGGGCTCGTTCTTGATGACGATGCACAGCCGCGCGGTGCCGCCGTCCGATTCGTCGCCCCAGGCGAGGTCGAGCCAGTCGGCGTCGACGCCGTCGGCGAGGCTGTCGCAGCCGATGACGTGGACCTCGATCTCGGTCCCCTCGCGCCTGAGACCGACGATGCGGTCGCCCGGGATCGGATGGCAGCATTCGGCGAGCTGGAAGGCGACGCCCGGGGTCAGCCCCTTGATCGAGATGGCGGTGCGCTGGGGCGGCGGCTTCACCCCCTCCTTGCCGGTGGAGCCGGGGATCAGCGCCTCCATCACCGCCACGTCGCTGACCCGCTTGAGGGCGATCGCCTCCATCAGGGCCGAATCGTCGTGGAAGTGGAGCCGCTTCAGCGCCTCGGTGATCGCTTCCCAGCCGAGCGGCTGGGGCAGGCGCTGGACGATCTCGTCGAAGATCTTGCGGCCGAGCTGGACCGTCTCCTCGCGCTCCTTCGACTTGACGAAGCGCCGGATCTTGGCGCGCGCCTTGCCGGTGACGACGAAGCTCAGCCAGCCCGGCTGCGGGTGCTGGGCCTTGGAGACGAGGATCTCGACCTGGTCGCCATTTTCGAGCGGCGTGCGCAGCGGCATCACCCGGCCGTTGATCTTGGCGCCGACCGTCTGGTCGCCGAGATCGGTGTGGACGGCATAGGCGAAGTCGACCGGGGTCGCTCCCTTGGGCAGCTGGATCAGCTCGCCCTTCGGCGTGAAGGCGAAGATTCGGTCCTGGTACATCGCCATGCGGGTATGCTCGAGCAGCTCCTCGGCGCTGGCGGCGTGTTCGAGGATCTCGATCAGGTCGCTGATCCAGGGATGGGCGTCGGCCGCGTCCTCCTCGTCGCCTTCCTTGTAGGCCCAGTGGGCGGCGACCCCCTGCTCGGCGGTGGCGTGCATGTCCTTGGTGCGGATCTGGATCTCGATCCGCATCTGCTCGTCGTGGATGACGGTGGTGTGGAGCGACTTGTAGCCGTTGCGCTTGGGGGTCGAGATGAAGTCCTTGAACCGCCCCGGCACGACCGGCCAGCGCTGGTGAATGAGGCCGAGCGTGCGATAGCAGTCCTCGACGCTGCCGACGACGGCCCGGAAGGCCATCACGTCGGACAATTGCTCGAAGCTGACGTGCCGCTCCGCCATCTTGCGCCAGATCGAGAAGGGATGCTTTTCGCGTCCCTGCACCTCCGCCTCGATGCCATTGGCTTCGAGATGGGCGCGTATGCCCCGGCCGATTCGCGAGATGAGGTCGCCTTCGCCCTTGTGGAGCTGCTCCAGCCGGCGCGAGATGGAGGCATAGGCGTCCGGCTCGAGCTCGCGGAAGGCGAGCGTCTGCATCTCCTGCATGAACTCGTACATGCCGATCCGCTCGGCCAGGGGCGCGTAGATGTCCATCGTCTCGCGGGCGATGCGCTTGCGCTTCTCGGCGTCGGGGATGAAGTGGAGGGTGCGCATGTTGTGGAGCCGGTCGGCGAGCTTGACGAGCAGCACGCGGATGTCGCCCGACATGGCGAGCAGGAACTTGCGGAGGTTCTCGGCGGCCCGCTGGCTCTCGCTCTGCGCCTCGATCTTGGAGAGCTTGGTGACTCCGTCGACGAGGCGGGCGACGTTGGCGCCGAACAGCTTCTCGATCTCCTCCGGCGTCGCCACCGTATCCTCGATCGTATCGTGGAGGATGGCGGTGACGATCGTCTCGTCGTCGAGATGGAGGTCGGTGAGGATTCCGGCGACCTCGATCGGGTGGCTGTAATAGGGATCGCCCGAGGCGCGTTTCTGGCTGCCATGGGCTTTCATGGAGAAGACGTAGGCGCTGTTGATCATCGCCTCGTCGGCGTCCGGGTCGTAGGCCCTTTCCTTCTCGAGCAGTTCATATTGCCGCAGCACCGCACCAACATGGGGTGCGGTGCTGCTGCGTTGCAATGCAAATCGATGATCGGCGGCGATTTCCAGGCCGTTCCCCGGCGAAGGCCGGGGTCCGGCTTCAGGACTTTAGGACTGGGCCCCGACCTTCGCCGGGGACCAGCTCAGCGCGCGCGGGCGTTGCACTTTTCGAGCGCCGCCGGATCGAGCGCCTGGCCTTCGACGGCAAAGCTGCGCAGAGTGCCGAGCTCGTGCGCCAGCGCCGAGCAGTCGATCGCCGGGCGGCTGTTGCTGCGCGGCGCGACGCATCCGCCGGCGCCGCAGCGCCAGACGATGTCCTTGACGATCAGC
>JAXDPG010000004.1:0-11775 GCA_034668485.1 Sphingomonadales bacterium | reverse complement strand
CGAGGAGCCGGTCGTCGATCAGCATGGCCTTGAGGTGGAACATCTCCGGGACGAGTTGGAGCGCGAACCCGAGCCGCCGCGCCGCGTCGAGGAGATAGTGACGGACCATCGGCTTGTTGTTCGCGCTCGGGGAAAGGACCTCGACGCTGACGCCGCGCCGCGCGGCGGCGCCCAGGGCCTCCGCGAACGGGAAGGACAGATACGGACTGACCACGTCGATCCGACGTTCGGCGCCCGCAATGGCCCGCAAAAGGTCCGCAAAGCCTCGGGCGTTGTGGCGACCGTCGAGCGCGTAGAGGCTCAGATCGCCGAACCTCGCCCGGCTCAAGCCGGCGCGGCTTTCCCACGTGGCCTGAAAGTCCGCGGCCAGGAAATCGGCCGGACCGGCCCCTTCGATGCGAAGCATGAGGTCGTGCCAGGCGAAATTGTGATCGCTGAAGTTGACGCCGCCGATATAGGCGACCCTGTCCGCCACGATCAGTTTCTTGTGGTTCCTGAGGCCGTAGCGATAGAGCCGGCCGGCGATCGGATTGGTCCTGCGCACGCCCACGCCCCCGGCCGCGAGCGCCCGAAACATCTCGCCGGTCGCCCGAACTTCGGCACGGAAGGAGGCGCTCGCCATATAATGGGGGGAGAGGACGAATCGGTCGCTGACGACCACCCGTGAATAATCGTCGACGAGTACCCTTCGATCTCGCGCCGGGCTTTGCTGCAGGGCCGCGGCCACGGCTCGGCCGGTGGCATCGCCCTCGAACGTCATGGCCTGGACGAGCACCCGCTCGCGCGCTGTGCCGATGTCGGCGGCGGCCCGTTCCCAGAACGCAGTCGGGCCGACCACGAGCTCGCAGGCGACGCGCCGGGGATTCTGATGCCACTCAGACTCCGAGCCGATTGCGGGATCCTCGGCAAATCTGCCGGACGAGGCAGGGCGAGACGCTCGGTTCAGCACGGCTAATATTTCATCCGGATGCCGGCGCGCTGCCCGCTTCTTGCTACCGTAAACCTCACGGCGCGGAAGGATGGAGGCCCGAACCAGATGGCAGGATTGTTCGAGAAGCCGTATCCCTCGGCCGGCAGGCCCAGTGAAGTGCGATCGAATTTCCCGTTCGAATTCGTGTCGTGATAGACGGCGAGGGCGTAGACGCCGGGCCGGGGCAGATGCAGGCACAAGTGGGTCACCGGTATGGTGGCCGGCGCCCGGCCGACATAGAGCGAGCCGAGCTTCACGAGGAATTTCTGCGGATCGTCGGGGTAGAGGGTCACCGCGACGACGCCGCGGCCCGTTCTGACATGGTCCACGTCGACGAACAGGCGGGTCCCGGAGGGCGGACCGGCGCATCGGGCGGAGCGGAGTTCGGCCGGTACCGCCGCGCTCGACAGGCCGATGGAGCACAATATCGTCGCAGCCGCGGCTCGCCAGCGGCGCCGGGCCGCCGGGATTGCCGCGGACCCGTGTCGTAGCCGCGCCGGATTCGTCCTCAATCTCATTGGCGGGACGTCAGCGGCGGCCGGCGCGGTAATCGGTCATGCGGGGAAGACGGCGCCATCGCTGGGAATCCGCACCTAGAATCCGTTCGGCATGAGGGCCGGACGGCTGATCCTGACCCAGGCGAGCAGGAGCAAGACGTACACCCCGAGGCCGGCCCCTGCCGCGAACAGGCCGTCGCCCAATCCGACGGACCCCGGGTACCACCGCAAAATGAGCAGGAGGACGACGAACCCCGTCGCCGCGGCCGCGGCGGGACCGCTCCAGTAAAGCGGCGAAATGCGGCTGGAATATTCGCGGCCGAGCGAGGCACGGCGCGCGGCGGCACGAGCTGCGTAGCCGAGCAAAGCGGCGAACGCGACGCCGGAAAGCCCGAAGGACCGCACGAGCAGCAACGCGGTGACCCCCGAGAAGGCGGCGAAGCCGGCCGTGAGGAGCGCCGCGCGCCTCGGCCGAAGGTAGATCAGGACAAGCTCGCTCGCGCCGAACGCACCCTGGAGGAGCTCGCCCGCGGCGAGCAGCAGCAAGGGCACAAAGCCCTGCTCGAAACCCGCACCGACCAGGCTGAGGAGCGGCCGCCCCAGCGCGGTCAGGAACAGTAGAGCTGCGAGTTGCACCACGAGGATCAGCCGCGCCGCGGCCGCCACCGGCTTTGCCGCTTCCGCCGCCCCGGCTTCCGACACCGTCCTCGCCACCGCCGGGACCAGCATGGCGTCGAAGGCCTGGCGGATTTGCCGCACGGGGAGGCTGAGCTGCCGAGCCATCGCATAGACGCCCGCGGCATGCTGGCCGAGCAACAGGCCGACAAGGTAGAGGTCGAGGCGTGTGTAGAGCGCATCGATCACGTCGACTCCGGTCGTCGGCAGTGCCTCCCTCAGCTTGCCGCCGAGGAAGCCCAGGCGCGGCCGATACCGCCTCGCCTCCCGCATCTCGAAGCAGCGGCCGAGGGCCCAAAGCGTGTAGGCGAGGCTCGCCAGCGACCCGCCCAGATAGGCGAGGAACAATCCCTCGCTCCGCCACCCGGCCGCATAGGCGGCGATGGCGACGATAATGCCGATATAGGGCTGGATAAGGTTTTTCGCGACGAGCTCGAAGCGCATCGCCCTTGTCCACCGGGTCGCGGCCAGCAGCAGCTCGATGAGGGCCTGGAGCGGGATGGCGGCGGCCATGACGATGGCCGGCCCGGTACGGCTTCCAAGGACGGGTTCGGGGGCAAGCAGCATCGCCGCCGCCAAAGCCGCGGCTATCGCGCTTGCCGCGAGGCCGACCAGCAGGGCCGAGTCGAGGATCGTGTGAAGCGGGGGGCGGGTGTCCGTTTCCCGGTCAAGCCACTTGAACAAGGTCCATCGAGTGCTCAGCCCGGCCATCACGACCGCCGCTTCCACAGTCGCGAGGGCGAGGCTGTAAGCTCCGAAGATTGCCCCGCCGTACAGCCGCCCCGCGACAAGGAGAAACAGGAAACGGGCGCCGAAGCGGACTGCGAACCCAAGGGCGGAAGCGACCGCTCCGCGCACGATGAGCCGCCCGGGATCGGTGCGAGTGCTCACCCGTGCGCGCCTCGGCGGGCCGGGGCGATCGCCGCCTGCGCCTCGAAGAGCCGCGCATAAGCCGGGAGTATGGCTTCACGCCGGAGGCGCTCGACCCGGCCGCGGCCGCCCTCTGCCAGCGCGACTCGCAGATTGTCGTCTCGAAGCAGGCAGTCGATCGCCTCACGCAAGGCCTCGGGATCTTCGGGGGGCACCAGCCAGCCGCTTTGCCGGTGCTCCAGCAACTCGCGCGGCCCGAAGCGGCAGTCGGCGGCGATCGAGGCCGTGCCGCAGGCAAGGGACTCGGCAAGCGCGTTCGGGCAGCCTTCCCAGCGCGAGGGCAGGACGAACAGGCCGGAGCGGGCGACCCATGCCCAGGGATTGGCTGTGAAATGGACGAAGCGCACGCGGTCGGCGATGCCGAGCGTCGCGGCCAGCTGGCGAAGCCGATCTTCTTCCGGTCCTTCCCCCAAGATGACCAGGTCATGACCGCAGGCCGCCGCGC
This sequence comes from Sphingomonadales bacterium, assembly GCA_034668485.1. GTDB lineage: Bacteria > Pseudomonadota > Alphaproteobacteria > Sphingomonadales > Sphingomonadaceae > Allosphingosinicella. The sequence goes on along the minus strand of JAXDPG010000004.1, from coordinate 8,258 downwards.
TGCCCGCGAAGGCGCGGAGGAGGATGTCGTGGCCCTTCTGAGGCTGGAGCCGCCCGACGCTGATCAGAAACGGCTTGGCAAGGGTCTCGTCGAGCGGTTCGGCGGCCCGGCGGCGCACCGCTTCGACGTCGACCGGATTATGGATCACCGCTACCTTCTCGCGCTCGAGGCCGAGCAGCGCGGCCAGGCTGTCGCCCAGATCGTGTGAGTTGACGAGCACGCAATCGGCGTCCCGGTACGCTCGACGGGTGAGCGCCATGGCAGCGCGCCGCGCCAAGGAACCCGACGCCTCGTCCTCGGTGGCTCGCGCCAGATTGTTGCCTTCGCGTGCGATCCAGCGCGGCCGCCCGCGCCGCATCCCGGCGAGCGCCCGCCAGGCGATGAGATTGGTGCCCTTCGCGAAGCTCATCACCACGTCCGGCTTCACCGCCCGGATGATGCTCCTGAAGACCAGTGGCGCCACGGCCGCGCCGAGCGCGAGGCGGTGGGGCCGGTAATAACTCGAATCGGATCCGGATGGGAAAAGCCGCTCTCCCCAGCCGCGATGGTGGATGCGGCCGCGGTCGGCCTCTTCAAGATAGGGGCCCTCCATGCGGAGCAGGCCCATGCTGACATCGGCCGCGCCGAGCGCCTGCGTGTTGAGGATCTGAACCGCGACCCGCTCGGCGCCGCCTCCGTTCAGCCAACTCAGCAGAAGAAGGACTCTTGGCGGCCGGCGGGCGTGCCTTACTTCCAGATCGCCCGCCGCCGCTGGCTCGCCGCCGACGGCGTACAACGCTGTCATACCCTGGTCCATTCCCCTCTAGACGGCGCGCGGCGCGCGCTTCCGCACAGGAAAATGCGCGCTGCGGGTACGGCGGTGCGCCGGCGTCTACCGGAGGTCGATGCCGCTGCGGGTGATCAGTCATGAGTCCCTTGCTGAAATCATGTGCGGCGATCGCGACGAGCCTGCTCCTCTCCGTCTTCGTGAGCAAGGCGAGGGCGGAGGAGGCCGCACCGAAGCGCGACCGGCTGGTCACGTTCATGCTCGGTGGGCAGCTCCGCACGAGATTTCCGGGTGCCGACCGACTCAAGCCAGGTCCCTGGTACCGGCTGTCGCGCCGCCGGGCCGGCGATCCGATCACCTTCCACGGTTCCGGGCAAGGTATGGGAATCCGACTGCTCCCGCGTCGCAGCCGTGTGAATTTCGGACCCAGCTTCCATCTCCAGGCGAAGCGGCGCGAGAAAGACTTGGGCGCGGCGGTCGGCGACGTTTCGACGACGCCGGAGGCGGGCGCCTTCCTGCTCGCCTGGCCGACCCGCTCGCTTCGCTTCCGCGCCGAGGCACGGCACGGTATCGGGGGGCATCGCGGTCTCCTGGGCAGCGTCAGCGCGGATGCCGTCATGAGGAGGGGGGAAGACACAATCTGGTCGATCGGCGCCCGTGTCAGGCTGGCCGACAGCATTTACCAGAGCGCCTATTTCGGCGTCTCGCCCGGCACGACTCTGCAGAGCGGCCTGCCCGCTCATGCGCCCTCCGGGGGCGTCTATGCCGTCGGGGGCTCCGCGACCCTCGGTCACCAATTCACATCCGTCTGGGGCGTCGCCGCCTACGCGGGATACGACAGGTTGCTCCGCGGCGCGGCGGCCTCTCCTATCGTTCGGCGCTTCGGCAGCCGCAATCAATTGTCCGCCGGGGTGGGCCTCACCTATACCTTCCGAGTCGAGAATCGATGATCCTTAGACTCGGAAGCATCCTTGGCCAGCCTGCCGGAAGAGACGAGGCGCCGAGCATGAACCGGATAGGCACGAAAAAGCGGCAACCACACTCAACACTTCGAACCTTGGTGACCCCTACGGGAGGAGCCGCTTCGCTGGAGAATTACCTTGAATGAAATACTTACCTGCGCCATTGCCGGTCGCGTTATCCAGCTTTGTACTACCATTTTGTACCAGCGCAAATCGGGAGCGCGCGTTCAGCATCGCCAAGCTCTCGCTGCACTCACAGAGCGTGCGGATCTTCGGCTAGAACCGCCCCGTTGCTCGCGATCACTCGCGCATAGAAGCGGGCGCTGTCCTTCGGCGTCCTCTGCTGCGTATCGTGATTCACGTGGACGATCCCGAAGCGCTTCGAGAAGCCGAGCGACCATTCGAGATTGTCGAGCAGCGACCAGGCCATATAGCCCCTGACATCCGCCCCCGCCTGGATCGCTTTATGCACCGCGCGCAGATGGCGGTGGAGATAGTCGACACGAAGCGGGTCACGCACACGCCCGCCGGTTGCGGTGGGGGGATCGAAGAAGGCGGCGCCGTTCTCGGTCACGTAGACGGGGGGATTGCCGTAGCGCTCCTTCACCCAGAGCAAAGTCTCCTCCAGGCCCTTCTCGAACACCTCCCAGCCGGTCTCTGAATAAGTGGCGCCGGCCTGCCGGACATAGGCCGCACCGACCGGCCAGGCCGCCGCATCCGCCCGCATGACGCCGCGCGTGTAATAATTGACTCCGAGCCAGTCGATCGGCTGCGCGGCCAGCGCCAGCTCCTCCGCCGTCCAGTCGCGCCAGGCGGGGCCGAAAACCTCCGCCATCTCCTCGGGGCAGCCGAGGCCGAACAACGGATCGAGATATTGGCGGTTCATGTAGGCGGCGGAGCGGCGGGTGGCGGCGAGGTCCTCCTCGCTGTCGCTTGCCGGATATTTGGGCTCGAGATTGACGACGATGCCGATCTCGTGCCGGCCGACGACGCGGTAACGCTGGACCGCGGCGCCGTGGGCGAGCAGCAGGTTACGCGACGCGATCGGAGTCTCGAACAAATTGCGGTGCCCGGGCGCGAGGGCGCCGTGGAGATAGCCGCCGTCGGTCACCACCCAGGGTTCGTTGAGCGTCGCCCAGCGCCGCGCCCGCCCGTCGAGCTTGCGGAACATGATTTCGGCATAATCGGCGAACCAGCCCGCCACGTCGGGATTCAGCCAGCCGCCGCGATCGTCCAGGGCGGCGGGGAGATCCCAGTGGTAGAGCGTCGGCAGCGGCTCGATCCCCGCTTCGAGCAAAGCATCGACCAGCCGGTCGTAAAAATCGAGGCCGGCGGCATTGACCCTGCCCGTGCCGTCCGGGAGCACCCGCGCCCAGGCGATGCTGAAACGATAGGCCTTGAGTCCGAGCGAGCGCATCAGCGCCACGTCTTCCTTGTAGCGATTGTAATGGTCGCAGGCGATGTCGCCGGTGCAGCCGTCCGCGGTCAGGCCCGGCGTGTGGACGAAGCGATGCCAGATGCTCGCGCCGCCGCCATCGGCGAAGGGAGAGCCCTCGATCTGGTAGGCGGATGTGGCGCTGCCCCACAGAAAGCCGTCGGGAAAAGCGTAAATTTCGGTCATTAGGGGCGTTCTTTCATGAAAGGGCTATCATCGGAGCCTGAATTCGATGCGGCCCGTCACGCCTTCGAGCGGCAGCTCGGACGTGTCGCGCCTCGGACCGGCGAAGACCAGCCCGCCCGGCGGTGCCCTGCCCTCGAGGACGTAGGCGAGCTTGCCGGATCCTCCCTCCGAGCGGAGGGTGTAGCTCAGCCGCCCATAGGGGGTGCGCAGCCGTCGGACGGCGATGCCTCCGTCGCGAAGCCAGCTCTCCCGCACCCCGCCGGCGAGCACCAGCGCCGCGTCGCCCGGCCGCTCGTAGGCCAGCATGTCGAGAACGGCGTTTATGAAATCCGACGCGACCCAGCCATGCGGCATGTCGCCGATGAAGCGCGGGGCCCGGACTTCGCGCCCGACCACCTCCGCCCATTGGTTCCAGGGCGCTGGGCGCCGGTCCGCCATCAGGAAATCGGCCAGCGCGGCCGCCCGTTCGCGCCAGCCGAGGCGGATGAAGGCCGAGGCGTTGCGCCATTCGTAAGGCGTATAGGCCTCCCAGCGGCTGCTGCCGTCCCGGCGCGCCGCGATTTCGCGCCAGTAGCGCTCGAAGGTGTTCGTCAGCGCGTCCCGAGGCAGGCGATCCTGCTCCCCGGCGATGGAGAGGGCGACGGTCGTCGAGGTGGCGTCGAAATCGCCGAGATCGGCGGCGCCGGGGATGAAGGCGATGCCATGGATCTCGCGCGCGGCGGCGATGGAGGCGAGGATGTCGCCGCGAAACTCGTCGGCGCGGGCCTGAAGCAGCCGCGCCTCCTCCCGGCGCCCGAGCTGGCCGGCGAGCCAGGCCGCGTCCTTGAGCCCCGTCAGCCCCCAGAAGTCGTCCCAATAGCTGTGCATCGGCTTGGCGGAATAGCCTTCGTGGCTGATCGAGGGGGGCAGCAGGCCGTAGAAGTGGCGGGTCGGGCCGGCCCGGTTCTCCGCCACCCGAGTCTGCTGCCGCAGCGCCTCGATGTGATCCGCCGCGGCGCGCACCCGCGGCCACATCAGCGCCAGCCGCGGCCGATCGGGCGCATAATTGTGCAGCTGCGCGACGAGGTGGATGAACTCGCCGTCGCTGTCATGCTCGGGCACCGGATCGGCGCCGCGCGCATCGACGCAGCAGGGCATCTTGCCGCCGTCATATTGATAGGGCGCGTACCAGAGGAGGTAGCGCGAGGCGGGCTCGGCGAGGCCCATGCGCAGCAAGGCGGTCGACATCATCGTGCCGTCCCGGATCCACGATCGGGCATAGGCCCGCGAGCCGGGGCGCAGAGCGGCCCCTTCGCGAGTCGCGAGGATATGCCCGAGCGCCGTGCGGACCGAGCGGAAGATGGGCTGCGCCGCCGGCGGGCCTTCGAGCACCACGTCGCCCAATGACGCCTGCCAGCGCTCGCGAGGCGGCGGGGGAAGACCGGGGGCCGAGGACCTGAGCGGCGCGCTCCCGAGCGGCGCCGTCCAGCCCAGCACGGACGACTCGCCCGGGCCGAGCGACAGGCGATAGACGAAAGCCGCCGAGGCAAGGCCGGTGGGGTCCACCACCGACCGGGCGTGCGCTCCGTCGAGCGCCTGCGGCAGCATGCCGGCGTCGAAAGCGCTGGCGACGGCCCGGTCCGGCGCGACGGCCGGGAAGATCTTCGCTTCGCCGTTGACCCGGAGCGCGCCGTCCTTCCATTCCAGCGCCTCGATTCGGCTGACGCCCCCAGCGATGTTGAGGAATTGCTGTGGCGGATTGACCTGGAACGGGCGCACTACGAGCACCAGGGTGAGAGTCCGCCGCGTCGGCCCGACGTTGCGAAGCGCGTATCGGCCGACCAGCCTTTTCGCCTCGCCTTCGCCGTCGGCATAAGCGGTCGTCACCAGCGACCAGCCGTTGCCGCTCCAGCGGACGCTTGGGATCGGCAGCGCCCCGTCGAGGAGCTGCTGCTCCAGCGTGACACCGGCCCAGCTCGTCAGGCGCCCATCGTCGATGACGAAGGGTTCGACGCTGAAGCCGCCGCGCCCAACTTCGATCGCGCCGCCCTCGTCGATCAGGCCGCTGTTGCCGCCCTCGGGAGTCGCCGCCAGAGTCCAGTAATTCTGCTCGCCGACGAAGCCGCGCGGATAGAGGCCGCGAGGCTCCTCTTTGGCGAGGGCGGTGACGAAGGCGTTGTCGCTGGCTCCGAAGGCCAGCGGCTGAACCTCGACGGAGGCCAGCCGGTAGCGCTTCCCGGCGGCGCGGTCGGGACGGATGCGAACGAAGCGGGCCTCGCTTTCCTCCAGCCGGATCCAGTCCTTGCCGCCGTCGCCCCCGCGCACCTCCCGCACGGTGCGCCAGCTCTTGCCGTCCTGGGAGAATTGGACGGCATAGTTCGACGCGTGGGCATCCGCTTCCCAGCGCAGCGTAAGGCCGCCGAATTCACGGGCGTAGCCGAGATCGAGCACCATCGGCGTGCCGCGGCCGCCGGAGGCCAGGACGGTCGGTGGAACCGCGGGCGGCACGGGCAGGGGCACGAGGGCGAGGTCGTCGACGGCAATCCAGCCTTTGCCCCCGCCCGAGCCCGCCGCGATGACGAACTCGATAGCCGCGGCGCGCCGCAAGGTCTTGTCGCGCGCCGGACCCCAGGCGAAACCGATCTGGCGGCGCTTGACTCGGAGGGTCGTCCACTTTCCCGGTGGGACATAGTCGGCCTTGCGATGCCACCAGACATTGTCGCCGCTGGAATCGACCAGCTTGATCTCGAGCGCGTTGGCGGGGCCTTGACCGCGAAGGCGGAAGCGAAGCTCGAAATTCTCCGGCAGCTCGAGCGGCAGCTCCCGGCGCAGGAAGGCGTAGCCGGATCCCTTGGTGAAATCGTAATCCAGCCGCAGCCCCCCGTCGAAGGCGCGGCTCGAAACTCCGACGCCGTCCGATGCCGCGGCCCGCCAGCGGGCGGCCTCGCCGAAATCGTCGAGCAGACGGGAATCCTGCGCCGCGGCCGATCCGCCGAGGAACGCGAGGACCAAAAGGCAGGCGCGTCCGGTCCGGCTCATCCCTTGACGCTGCCGGCGAGGAGGCCCTGCATGTAGTAACGCTGCAGCACGAAGAAGAGCAGAAGCACCGGCAGGATGGTCAGCACCGATCCCGCCATCATCAGCTCGTTGTCCTGGACATGCTCGCGCGACAGCGCGGCCAGGGCGACCGGCAGGGTATAGAGGTCCTGGTCGACCAGCACGATCAACGGCCACATGAAATCGTTCCAGGTGCCCAGGAAGGTGAACAATGCCAGCGTGATCAGGATCGGAGTGAGCGCCGGCACCACGATCTGGACGAAGATCCGCCCTTCGCCGGCGCCGTCCACCCTCGCCGCCTCGAGCAACTCGTCCGGGATCGACATCGCATATTGCCGAACCAGGAAGATGCCGAAGATGCTCGCGGTGACGGGCACGAGCACTCCGGCGAAGGTGTTGATCAGCCCCAGCTGCTTCAGCATCAGGAACAAGGGCAGCATCGTCACCTGCGCCGGAATGACGAGGGCGGCGAGCAGCAGCTGGAAGATGCGGTCGCGCCCCTTGAAGCGCAGCTTGGCGAAGGCGTAGCCGGCGGTCGCGTTGAACAGCAGCGACAATATCGTGCCGAGGCTGGCGACGAACAGGCTGTTGAGGAAATAACGGGCGATGCCGGTGGTCTCGAACAGAGCGCGATAGGCGCTGAGCCCCGGCGCGGCGGGAAGGAAGGGCGGCGGGAAGCGGCTCGCCTCGCCGGGCTGCATCAGCGATACCGACACCATCCAGAGCAAGGGGAACAGGGCGAAGCCCGCGAGCAGGCACAGCAAGGCGACCTGGACGACGGCGGCGCGGCGCGAACGGCGCATCAGATCGCCCCCCGAGCCCGGGCGATCCGGAACTGGATCATGGTGATCGCGAACATGAGGACGAAGAGAATGAAGGCGACGGCGGACGCGACTCCCAGATTCCACCATTTGAAGCCCTGCTCGTACATGAAATAGAGCACGCTGACCGTACTCTCCACCGGCCCGCCCTGGGTCATCACATAGGGCTCGGCAAAGAGCTGGAAATAGCCGGCCATGGTGAGGATCGAGACGAGCAGCAGCATCGGCGCCAGCGACGGGACGGTGACGTGGCGGAAGCGTTGCCACGCGGAAGCGCCGTCGATCGTCGCCGCCTCGTAGAGGTCGGCGGGGATGGTCTGCAGACCGGCGAGCAGGATCACCATATTGTAGCCGAAATTCTTCCACACGGCCAAAAGGATGATCGCGGGCATCGACCAGCTCGGGTCGCCGAGCCAGTCGATCGGGTCGATGCCGAGCTGGGCGAGGCCGTAATTGATCATCCCGTAGCGGGTGTGGAGCAAATAGCGCCAGATCACCGCGACGGCGACAAGGGTCGTCACGACCGGCGCGAACAGGGCCGTGCGGAACAGGCCGGCGAGGCGCTGGATGCCGCCGTTGAGCAGCAGGGCGGCGCCGAGCGACAGGCCGATAGACAGCGGCACGCCGACGATGACGAAGTAGACGGTGTTGCCGAGCGCCTTCCAGAACAGAGGCGTGCCGAACAGCTCCGCGTAATTGCCGAAACCGACGAAGCGCAAATTGCCGAGGTCGGCTAAAGCGTAGAGGTCGAAGTCGGTCAGGCTGAGCGCGAAGGCGAGCGCCACCGGCACGAAGAAGAACAGGCCGAGCATGAACAGGGCCGGGCCTGCAAAGGCCCAACCGGCGCGATCGCCCCGAGTCATTGGCCAGCCTCCTGCGCCATCAGCGAGCGGCGCTTTTCCAGCATGCGATCGGCGTCGGCGTCGAGCGTGGCGCGGAACGCCGCGGGTGACAGCTGGCCGGCCACGGCGCGCTCCGAGACGATCCGCATCTGAGTGCCAAGCCTCTCCCATTCGGGCACCTGGGGGGGCGGCTTGGCGCGCTCGAGCTGG
>JAXDPG010000003.1:0-3268 GCA_034668485.1 Sphingomonadales bacterium | reverse complement strand
CCCGCGCCGCGGCCCGCGTCGCCCCCCGCCCGCCGCCCCGGGGGGGGGGCGCCACACCCCGAACCGCCGCCTCCGGAGCGATCAGGACCGACATCCAGAGGCACGGGCGCGACTCGTCGGCGGGCGCTGGTTGCGATCGCGCCTAGTTTTGGAACTGCCGATATGGAGGTTCTCGAACGACCACATCGGTGTCGCCAATCCCGACACCCCGGCCCAGCGATGAATCACCCGAAGCGCCGTGATGTGACGATTAATCGTGGGCGCCGCCAAGCCCAGATCGGCCGGCGACACGCCCGTCGGCCGCCCTTCCGCGGCCGCGAGGACGATCGCGCGACTCTTGGGGGACGTCATGTCGTAACGCTTCGGAAGGAGCCTCAGCCTGCGCCGGAAGGTGGCAAGATCCTCTTGGGTGCAGGCGGCGAACGGCTTGACGCCGATCAGCAGCTCGAACACGGCCACGGTGCTCGTCGCCTGGCGGCAAAGCTTATCGTCCCAGCGGCCTTCCGCCTTCAGGTCGACAATGGCGATCTCGATCAGTTCGCCGAGCGGCGGTCCCGGCGCCAGCGCCGGCGCGGAAGCCTCCGCCGGTGCTGGCCTCGGTGCATTCTCGGGCGCCGCCACGAATGCCGGCCTCGGCGAGCCAAGGGCCAACTCCGCCTCCAGGCAAGCATCGCGATAGGCAGGGTAGAGCGCGCGCTCGACGATGGCGTCCAAGAAGCGGTTGGGCTCGAACCCGAGACGCCGAAGGTGGAAGGCGCAGGTGCCGGGCTTGATCGCCGGCTGCCCACCGCTGTGATGCTGCTCGATGACGATCTTGAGCCGCTCGAGTCGCTCGAGCGGATAGCCGGTCGCCAGAAATTCGGCCTCCTCACCGGTCCCAAATACGGGTCGGCCGCCCGTGTCGATCATTCGCTGGTAGTAATCGGCATAAGCGAGGTTGGCCGCGCTGTGCATGGCCCGGTGCCGCGGGTGCTGGCGCTGCATGTCGCAGTAGCGGGCGAGCTGGTTCTGGAACTCGGCCTTGGCGATCGCCTGGAGCTCAGCCTCGCTGGGGCGCTCGTCTGGCCTCCGAGCCGCCATTTCCTCTACAAGCATACGCACGCCCCCACTCGCCGCCGTAAGCGCGGCTCCGAGCTCGCGGGCCCGGTGCCGATCGGCGGTCCTGAGGGAAAGACGGATATCACATCGGGAGTCTTCGTAGAAACAGAGAACTCGCCGCCACCAGAAGGTGCGTCCGCGGCGGTAGACGTGTTGAATCGGTCGCAAGGGCCCTCTCCCGGGCCGCGTAACGGGTACCGCAATTGGCACAGCGTATTGGCACAATTATTGGCACAATCCGGTCGCAGCCTCTTCTTGAGAAGCCAACGAAATCAGCAACCTAGCGGGAAAACTGGCTGGGGCGGCAGGATTCGAACCTGCGAATGCCGGTACCAAAAACCGGTGCCTTACCACTTGGCGACGCCCCAGCATCGCGGGCGCGAAGGCGCGCCTTATAGCGATGAGGCGGGTTCGCGAAACCCCTCGTCGTCCCGGTCAGGCGTTCGACAGCCGCCGGTGGACGAGGTCGAGATAGTCCTTCCTCAATTGCATCGTCAGCTCGCCGACCTCGAAGCTCCACGGCCCGGCCGACGACACCGGGGTCACCTCGGCGGCGCTTCCGGTCAGGAAGAATTGCTCGAAGCTCTCCAGCTCCTCGGGCCAGATCGAGCGCTCCACGACGCCGATGCCGCGCCTCTTCGCCAGCTCGATCACCGTCTGGCGGGTGATGCCGTTGAGGAAGCAATCGGGCGTCGGCGTGTGGAGGGCGCCGTCGCGCACGAAGAAGGCGTTGGCGCCGGTCGCCTCGGCGACCTGGCCGCGCCAGTCGAACATCAAAGCGTCGTCATAGCCGTCGGCCTGAGCCTGGTGGCGGGCGAGGGTGCAGATCATGTAGAGGCCCGCGGCCTTGGATTCGGTCGGCGCCGTATAGGGCGCCGGGCGGCGCCACTTCGAGATGGCCAGCCTCAGGCCCTTGCGGATCGCCTCCTCGCCGAAATAGGCGCCCCAGGGCCAGCAGGCGATGGCGAGGTGGATCTTCGAACGCTGCGCCGACACACCCATCTGCTCCGAGCCGCGCCACGCGAGCGGGCGCATATAGGCGTCCTCGAGGCCGTTGGCGGCGAGCGTGTCGCGGCAGGCCCGGTCGATCTCCTCGACGCTCCACGGTATCTCGAAGCCGAGCAGCTCGCCGCTGCGCTTGAGGCGGCGGCTATGCTCGCCGAGCTTGAAGATCTCGCCGGCATAGGCCTTCTGCCCTTCGAAGACGGAGGAGGCGTAGTGGAGGGCATGGGTGAGGACGTGGACCTCGGCCTCGCGCCACGGCACCAGCGCCCCGTCGAGCCAGATGAAGCCGTCGCGGTCGTCGAAGCTGCGCTGGTCGGTCACTCGGGGCTCCCTGCTGGTGCGGCGGCGATAGGACCGGCCGGATGGAGCGTCAACTTGGGCGCCGGAAGGCGGTGGCGAGGGCGGCCGACCGAGGCTAGGAGGAGTCATGTCCGACCGCCTTGCCTGCCTCGCCGCCGCCGCCATCCTCGCCGCCTGCTCGGCGCCGTCGCGCCCGAGCGCCGATGATGTCGACAACGGCATGGAAACCGTTCCCGCCGCCGAGCCCCGACCGGCCGAGCCGCCGGCGCCCGGCCCACGCGGCGGGCTTGCCGAGGATCGCACCCCGGTCGCCGAGCCGCCGTTCACGGCCACCAGCGCCCAGGGCGCCGCCAATATCGTCCAGACCTATTACGCCTTGCTCGAAGAAGGCCGCCCCGCCGAGGCGAGGCGGCTATGGTCCGGTGCCGGCGAAGCCAGCGGCATGAGCGAGGCGGCGTTCGCTGCGAGCTTCGGGCGCTACGGCGAATATCGCGCCCGGATCGGCGCGCCCGGCGCGATCGAGGGCGCGGCGGGCTCGCTCTACGTCGAAGTCCCGGTGGAGCTTTACGGGCGGCTGAAAAGCGGCGAGCTGTTCCGCCGCAAGGCGACTGTGACGCTGAGGCGAATCAACGACGTGCCGGGCTCCTCGGCCGAGGACCGGCGCTGGCATATTCGTACGATCGAGGAAGCCGCCGCTCGATGAGCCGCGGCGGGGTCACTCCGTCAGGCTCGGATCGTTGGTTTCGCCATAGAGGCGGCGCAGCGAGATCAGCCCCCAGAGCGAGCCCAGCAACGCCGCCACGGCAAGGATAGCGACCGGCCCCTCGTTCGCGAACACGAACAGGAGCACGGCCAGCGGCGCCAG
>JAXDPG010000002.1:0-6985 GCA_034668485.1 Sphingomonadales bacterium | reverse complement strand
GCCGAGCTCGGCACCGGCGTCGAGGACGTCCCCGCTTCGCTTCGGGCAGCGGCCTTCTCCGCCTCGGCGATGTGGGCAGCGAATGCCGCCACCGTCTCTCCCGCGCCCGATTGCGCCGACGGCCGCTGCCACCTCACCGTCGCCAATCTGCGCACCATGGCCCATCGCAGCCACGAATGGCCCGAGACTCTCGCCCAGCTCCGCCTCGCCTTCGCCGACGAGCGCCGCTTCGCCGTCCACCCGCCCGTCCCCGCCACCTTCGGCGACGAAGGCGCGGCCAACCACATGCGGCTGTGCGCCGCCCACGGCGAGCCGGGAGTCGAGGTGTTCGTCTACGGAACGCGCGGCGGCCCCTTCCCGGTACGCCAGCATGACGAGGCGAGCCGGGCGATCGCCCGCCGCCACGGCCTCGAGCCGGACCGCGCGCTCTTCGCCGCCCAGTCGGAGGAAGCGGTCGCCGCCGGCGCCTTTCACAACGACGTCGTCGCCGTCGCCAACGAGAACGTCCTGTTCGCCCACGAGCAGGCCTTCGAGGACCGGGCCGCGCTCTACGCCGAGCTCCGGGGCCTGCTGCCCGAGGTGGAGATCGTGGAAGTGCCGGCGAGCGCCGTCAGCCTGGAGGAGGCGATCGGCAGCTATTTGTTCAACGCCCAGCTGGTGACTCTCCCCAAAGGCGGCATGGCCCTCATCCTCCCCGAGGAAGCGCGCGAGACGCCGAGCGTCTGGGCCTGGCTTCAGGCGATGGCGGCGGGCAACGGCCCGATCCGCGAGCTGTTCGTCGTCGACGTCCGCCAGTCCATGGCCAATGGCGGCGGCCCCGCCTGCCTGCGGCTGCGGGTGGTGGCCGAGCCGGAGGCGGTGGACTCCCGCTTCATGGTCGACGAGGCGAAGCTCGACCGGCTGGCGGCTCTGATCGAGGCTGAGTGGCCTGAGCGGATCGAGCCCGACGATCTGCTCGACCCGGCGCTGTGGGCACGGATGGAGGGCGCGAGAGCGGCCCTGCTCGGCGCGCTGGACCTGGAGGCGCTGATCTGACCCGTCCTCCCAGCGAAGCCTGGGGCGACGAAGCCCCTATCCTTCCGCGCTCCAGAAGATGTCGATCGGCGCGTCGACCGCGGCGAGGACCCGGCCGATCGGCGCGGTCGAGAGCGGGCCTTCCTTGATCGCCTGCTCCAGCACCCGGCGCTTCTCCGCCCCGGCGACGACGATCATGAGGGCCCGGGCCGAGGTCAAGGCGGCCGCGGTCAGGGTCACCCGGTCGACCGCGCCGTCGTCGGGCATCGGGTCGGGCCGGACTCCGACGGCGCGGCGCTCGCGCGGGCCGGCGACCGCGCGCTCGAGGTCCGGGCCGGGGAAGATGCCGGCGGTATGGCCGTCGGCGCCCATGCCGAGGCAGGCGAGGTCGAGCGGCCAGCCGACCAGGGACAGCCGGGCGTCGGCGAGCCGGCCCGCCTCCTGGCGGTCGCCGAGCGCGGCCTCGTCGACCAGCGAGACGAGGTTCGCGCCCCTCGCGGCGAAAAAGCCCTCGAGCCTGCGATAGTTGCTGAGCGCATCGCCGAGCGGAACCAGGCGGTCGTCGGTCGGCATGATCGTCACGCTCGGCCAGTCGATCGTCTTCGATCGGGCGAGCTGTCCGCAGATCAGGTCCGCCGCCGGGCCGGCCGGAAGGGCGAGGCGCGCGCCCTTATGGGCCTCGATCGCGCTCTCGATGACGAAACCGATATCCCCCGCCGCCTGCGCCGCCATCTCCCGGGCGGTATCGAACTCCCACCATTCGATTTCGTCCATATCCAGCGTCTCTCCTCGGCGGCGATCAGGAACCCATGGCCCGGGCAGGCCGTTCCAGCCGCGATGCCTTAGGGAGACAAATCATGCCTGCCAAATCGAAAGCGCAGCAAAAGGCCGCCGGCGCCGCTTTGTCGGCCAAGCGCGGCGACACCCCCAAGAGCAAGCTCCAGGGCGCTTCGAAGCAGATGGTCGAATCGATGAGCGAGAAGCAGCTTGAGGAGTTCGCCTCGACCAAGCGCAAGGGCAAGCCGGAGCATGTGGGCGGCTAGAGCCTGATTCATTCGGGGCGGGTCCCGGCGTAGCCGAGCGCGGCCAGCGTCTCGCGAGTCGTATTGGTGACGTTGCGTGGAAGGGCGGCCGGATCGAATTCGCGCACCTCCTCGACCTCGAGGCTTCGCCGCGGCTCGTAGATCACGGCGTGGACGAGGAACATGGCGGAGCGGTCGCCGGCCCGGGGTTTCCTCAGCCTGTCGTCGATCCGCTCGATCTCGCCGTGGGCGACGAGGCCGATCTCCTCCTCGAGCTCGCGGAGCATGCCCTCGACCTGCGACTCGCCTCGCTTGCGGCCGCCGCCCGGCAGCCGCCATCCGGGCGCATAGGTGAGGCGAACGAGCACCACCGTGCCGCGGGGCGTCAGCGGCACCGCGTGGACGCCGTCGCCGGGGGGCCCGGTGACCAGCCAGAGCAGCCGCCGCAGCCCCTGGAGCGGGGTGAGGACGGCCCGGATCAGGAGGCGCGGCGGGCGCAAGGCTCAGTCGATCGCCGCGCGCAGGAAGAGCATCGCGCCGTCGCGGTCGCCCGCATAGGAAGGCTCGAGGGCCGCGGGCACGAAGTTGAACGCCCACAGCCCGCCGAGGCCCAGCCTGAGGTGCGGAGCGGCGCGGAACTCGCGCAACACCCCGAGCCAGACCTTGCCGACGCGGTAAGCGGGGCCGTGACGGCCGGCGCCCGGGTCCAGCTCGTCATTCTCGGTGCGTTCGGCCCGCCCGAACCCCGTCCAGCCGCCGCGCTCCACCGCGCTTTCGAGGAGGAAGGCGTCGAGGGCTTCGACGCCGCCGGAACGGCGGCCCCAGGCGAGGGTCGTCGACCAGCGGACTCGATGGCCGAGCCTGCGCGTGTAGAGCGCGCTTGCCGACCAGCGGGTCTGGTCCTCGCCGGGATCGAGCTGCTCGGGCGCGACGAGCCGGGCCCAGCTCGCCTGAAGCGACAGCGAAGGCGCCGGATTCCAGGACAGGCGAAGGGCGGTCGAATCGAGCGGCCCGGTCTCGACGTCGAAGCGGTGCTGGTCCGGCTCGCGGCCGTTGAAGCGCGACGCCTCCAGCTTGACGTCGCCCGCGACCAGCCCGGCGGTGACCACTCCGAAGCTGATATGGGTCGAATCGAGCCAGTGGTGGCTGATCGGCGCTTCGGGCGAAGCCGTCGCCGAGAGCCGGTGCATGAAGGGGGGCGGGCCGAAGGCCGGCTCGCCGGGCAGGCCGGCGTAGACGAACAGGCTCGACCGGCGGGAGACAGGCAGGCCGTAGCTGGCCGACAGCTCCATGAAGAGATCGTGCGGGTGCTGGCGGTCGACGAGCGGATCGACTCCGTTGGCGGTCTCCCCGGAGGCGAGCATCAACGGATAGCCGCGGCGGCCCATCAGCGGATCGGGGCTGAGGCTGGCGCGCAGCTGCAGCGTCCCCGGGCCGATCGGGCGCCGCGCGCTTCCCATCGCCATTCCGGACAGGAAGGCCTTGTCGCCGCCGCGCGGTCCTTCCTGCCGGTCGTAGACTCCGTACAGCATCGCATGGCCCATCAGCGACCATTGGCCGGCGGTGACGTGGGCGCCGCCGTGCGGCGAGGCCTCCGGCTGCCAGGCGGTGCCGGACGCCTCCCGGGTCGTGGAATAGGAGCCGAGGGCGCCCGTCATCGCCTCGGGATGGAGCGGGCGGGCGGGCATGGCCTCCGCGGCCGGATCCTCGTCGGGATGGGCCGCTTCGGCCTCGGCAGGGGCGCCATGCCCCTCATGCTGGGCGAAAGCGGGGCTGGCGAGCAGCGCGAGCAGGAGGGCGAAATGGTGCGGCTTCATCGGGGAGGGCCGCAGGTAGGGCGCTCGCGCCGCCCTTGCAACCGCGGCCGCTTTTCCGCCACCACAAGGACCGGAGGAGACGAAGATGGCCAAAGCGGTACGCCGGATCGTCACCGGGCACGATGCGCAGGGCAAATCGATCGTCCAGGAGGACGGGCCGCCGGCGCGGGTGGCGACCCTCGGCGGCGAGAGCGGCACCATTTTCCACGAAATGTGGAACACCCGAGCCGCGCCGGCGCCGATCGACCGCGCCTCGGGCGAGCCCGCCGAGCCCGGAATCTCCCTTCTCCCGCCGCGGGGCGGGACCCGCATCCGAATCCTCGACATCCCGCCCGACGACGGCACCCTCGCCGCTTTGCCGCGCTCGGCGGTGAAGGCGCTGTTCGAGGCGATCGGCGCCGGCCACGCCCTCGCCGACGGCCCGCCCCACCCTTTGATGCACCGCACCGAGACGATCGACTACGGCATCGTCCTCGAAGGCGAGCTCGTCCTCATCCTCGACAGCGGCGAGACTTTGGTGAGCGCCGGCGACGTCATCGTCCAGCGCGGCACCAGCCACGCCTGGGCCAACCGCTCGAACGCCAACGCCCGCATCGCCTTCGTCCTGATCGACGGACGGTTCGAGGAGGGGCTGGGGGGCGGCTGAGCGGTCGTGCCTTAGAACGCCGTGCCGTTCGAATGACCCGCGCGCCTTAGCAGCGTCATGTCCGCCGCAGCCGGCGCCAGGTGCTTGGGAGCGCGGACGAACGGCCGGGGCTTTTCATCCGACACCACGTCGAAAGCGATGCTGATCCGATACTCGTCGGCTTGAGTCGGGATCGTGCGGTGCCGGTAATGCGACGGCGCCAGCAGCAGCATCCCTTCGCGCGGTTGGTAACGCGATGGGGCGATCAGGTCGGGCATGGCCCGTACGATCGCGCCCGGCGGTCCGAACTCGATGCAGCCGCGCCCGGGCCCATCGGCCGAAACCGAGCTCGGCACGCGCGCATAATAGACCCCGCTCAGCCAGCCGCCGCGATGGAGGTGCCATTCCTCATAGTCGCTGGCGCGCTGGATCAAGCCCCAGGTACGCAGATGCGCGTGGGCCGGCCGCGCCTCCGCCCAGGGGTCGAAGGCTCCGGCGCCGGCCGCCGGATAGGCGGTGACGAGGCCCTTGATCGCGCCCAGCAACAGCCGGACGATCTCGGGATTGTCTCCGGCGAAGAGGCTGTGGACTCGGCTGCTGCCGCGATTGGCGTCGTCCGCCGGCAGTTGGTTGAGGCGGTAGCGGTTGCCCAGGACCTCCTCGGCCAAAGCTGCGTTGAAGGCGGCAAGGTCGGCGAACCCGTCCGGCACTGGCAGCGTCCGCATCACCACCCGTTCGGGGTCGAACAGGATGGCGCGCGCCTCGTCCGTCCGACCGTGCAGCGCGAGGGCGATGCCCCAGTCGTAGAGCAGCTGGGCGTGGCGGATGCCGCGGGCGGCCAGGTTCTCGCAAATGGCAAGCATCTCCGCCGTGCGGCCGTCCTCGCGCACCATCGTGCAAAGCTTCCGGCACGCCTCGCGGTGGCCGGGATCGGCGCTCAGCACGGCCCGGTATTCGGCTTCCGCCTCGCTTTGCCGGCCCAGCGCCTGAAGCGCGGCGCCGCGCTCGTAGCTGGGCGAGTCCGCATTCCCCGCGCCCAGCAGGTCCAGAGTCTCCCGATGCCTCAGCAGCATGTTGTAGCATTGCGCCAGCCGGATGCGCGCGTCGGCGATGTCCGGATCGAGGCGCAGGGCGGTTTCGAAGGCGCGCGCGGCGGCGGCGAAGTCGTAGCGGTCGAGCTCGAGATGGCCGAGCCTGAGATGGACCGCCGGGTTATCCGGCCGGGCCTCGATCGCCCGTTCCAGAAGGATTCGAATGGTGGCCGGATCCGCGACATTCTCGTGGTCCGCCGAGCGCCAGAGGATGGGTCTCGCCACCGGGTCCGAGGGACCTCAGGAGAGGTTTTCGGTATTGTCGGTGCTGTTCATGGCGGCATTCTCGGCGGAGGTCGCGACCATGCGGCGCACGTGGGGGGCATGCCAAGGCCGGCGCGAAGCTGCCTCGGCTGGGGGAGCGATCGGATCCTTGTCGGTCATCATCGTCATCTCCAAAATCCCCCAATCCTCGGGGCATAGGCGCGATCGGCCCGAAAGCAAAGCGGCGTCGGCCACGCCCACGCCGACGACCCGCCCCACCCTTTGATGCACCGCACCGAGACGATCGACTACGGCATCGTCCTCGAAGGCGAGCTCGTCCTCATCCTCGACAGCGGCGAGACTTTGGTGCGCGCCGGCGACGTCATCGTCCAGCGCGGCACCAACCACGCCTGGGCCAACCGCTCGGAGCGGAACGCCCGAATCGCCTTCGTCCTGATCGACGGGCGGTTCGAGGAAAAGCTTGCTGAGAAACGGGAGTAAGCGAAGCCGCGTCTATTCCGATTCGCTCGCGGTAGGCTGGTCGTTGACGATTCGCACCGGCGCCGCTTCCGAGCCGGTCCGCAGCTCGCGCAACTTCCGGTCAATCCTGTTCCGGCGCGAGACCAGCGCCTGGCCTCCGCCAGCAGCCTTGAGGGCGCTCGACAACTCCTCGGCAAACGCCTTCGCCTGCGGGTTCATCGCCCTTTCATCTTTTACCCACGTCACCACTCGAACAGCTCCTTCGGCAGACCTTTGTCTAACATAGTCACGAGATGGTCGGAAAGCGAGGTCAAGGTGGGTTCCAACAATTTGGAGGCAAGGGCGAGATCGCGATTGCCGTCGATAGCCAGCACAAGTTTCGTGTCGGACGGAGTGTGACAGAAGGGGATGCAGATCAGCCATCTCGCCTCGCTCCACACCATCTTGCGCACCCACCTGTCTTCCGGGCGCGAGAGCGACCTGTTCCATTTCGCGAGGTCGTTGCGCTCGACGATCAACGCCCGGCCGGCGGCGAGCGCCTCGCCGGCGAACGAGCCGTGCAGCGGTAGGCGCAGTCGCTCGTCGCTATGATCCTCGAAGCCATGGCTGAACTCTACCCGCAGGGCGGTCGTATCGTCGGAGAGGGGGAGAAGGAAACCCGCGCGCATGTGCCCTTCCAACGGACCTAGCCCGCCCGCAGCTCTGGCCGTATCGAGCGCGAGCCGGGTAATC
>JAXDPG010000001.1:0-3989 GCA_034668485.1 Sphingomonadales bacterium | reverse complement strand
GACGGCGACGGCACCGCCGGGGCGATCGTCGGCGGCGCGATCGGCGCCCTCATTGGCAGCGAGGCCGGCCGCGGCGGCTACCGCTACCGGCGCGGCGGCTCGACCTCCGGAGCGATCGTCGGCGGCGCCGCGGGCGCCCTCGTCGGCCGTGAGATCGCGCGGGACTGTTAGCGGGACATCCAGGGACAGTCACCGGCCGCTTAGGCCCCGGCTAATCCATGCCGGCCAATGGGGCCGGTGACTGTCCCAGATCCGGTGACTGTCCCCTCGCCCGCTCCGCCTCCGCGGCGAGGAAGCCGGGCTCGCGTTCGGGCACCATCCAGCGGCTCTCCCAGATATCGACGCTCACGAAGATGCCCGGGTTGAAATAGGGATCGCCGGCGAGATAGGAATCGAGCGCGGCGCGGTCGGGGACATCGAAGACGAAGAGGCTTCCGACCATCCGGCCCGCCTCGAGCAGCGGCCCGGCATAGATTATCCTGGCCTGATGGCCTTCGACGTAGCCTAGATGGTCGGCGCGGTGGCGGGCCCGGGCCTCGCCGCCGGGCCGGTCGCGGCCGAGGACGACGAAGTTCATCAGCTGGCGCGGTCGTGGGCGGTGTCGAGGCCGACCGGGGCGGCCCCGTCGGCCGTCGAGGTCTCGCCGCGCTCGCGGTCGCCGGGGGACGGCTTCTCGCCTTTCTCGCGGGCGTTGCCGGCGGCCTCGCCGGCCCGGTCGCGTCCGGGCCCGGGCGCGGGGCCGCGGTTGATGGTCGCGCCGCCGCTATGCTTGGTCATGACGTTGCTCCTTTTCGGTGGGCCAACGCACGGAAGCCGAGTCGTTTCCTGAGGGAACCTTCCGCCCGCGCCGGCATCTAAGAGCCAACCGACAGATGGAGGGCGCGATGGACGGTCGATTTCGCCGGCGACCGGCGGATCCGCTCGCTCGGCACCGCCTGGGTCCACATGCTGGGCAATGTGACGGTGGTCGTGATCGAGCTCCTCAACCTTGGGCTGAGGCTCAACGACCCCGCGGCGGCCCTGCCTTCGCCGGGCGCCTATCTGTCGGGCGCGGCGTTCCTTCTGCTCGGGCTGACCGGGTGGATGGGCGGCGAGCTCGTCTTCCGCCACCGCGTCGGGATGGCGGACTCGAACGGGGCCTGATGGCTGCATAAGGGCCGTCATCGCGAGCGAAGCGAAACAATCCAGTCGGGCCTCGGACGCGCGCTGGATTGCCGCGTCGCTTCGCTCTTCGCAATGACGGCGATCAGATCTTCACCTGGCTGCCCATCTCGACGACCCGGTTGGCCGGCAGGCCGAAAAACTCCATCGGGCTCTCGGCGTTGCGCATCATCCAGGCGAACAGTTTCTCGCGCCAGATCGCCATGCCGCGGACGTTGGAGGCGAGCGGGGTCTGGCGGGAGAGGAAGAAGCTCGTCTCCATCATCTTGAACGGGAAGCCGCAGCGGTCGATCCGCGCCAGCGCCTCGGGAACGTTCATGTCCTGCATGAAGCCGAAATGGAGGGTGATCCGGTAGAAGCCCTCGCCCAGCGCCTCGACCTCGACCCTTTTGTCCTCCTCGATATAGGGCACGTCCTCGATCGCCACCCTGAGCGAGATCGAGCGTTCGTGGAGCACCTTGTTGTGCTTCAGATTGTGAAGCAGCGCGTGAGGGACCCCGTCCGCCTGGCTGGTCATGAAGATGGCGGTGCCCGGGACCCGGGTCGCGCTATGGGCGGCCGACTTGATGAACAGCTGGATCGGGATATCGCCCTGCTTCAGCTGGCGGTGGAGCAATTTGCGTCCCTTCGCCCAGGTGGTCAGGAAGGTGAAGGCGATGAAGCCGATCATCAGCGGGAACCAGCCGCCGCTCGGCACCTTCAGCAGGTTGGCCGCGAAATAGCCGGCGTCGACCAGGAAGAAGAGCGCGAGCAGGCCACCCGCCAGCCACTTGTTCCAGCCCCACAAAGCGAACAGGACCACCGCCAGCAGGCAGGTGTCGATGAACATCGCCCCGGTCACGGCGATACCGTAGGCGGCGGTCAAATTGGACGAGGTCTGGAATACGAGGACGAGCAGGATCACCATCACCATCAGCGCCCAGTTGATCGTCGGGATGTAGATCTGGCTGGCGGCGGCGGCGCTGGTGTGGGTGATCTTGATGCGCGGTATGTAGCCGAGGTGGATCGCCTGCTGGGTCACCGAGAAGGCGCCGGAGATGACCGCCTGGCTGGCGATGACGGTGGCCATGGTGGCGATGAGGACGAGCGGGAGCCGGAACCACTCCGGCGCGAGCAGGAAGAAGGGATTGTGGATCGAGCCCGGGCTGGAGATGAGCAGCGCGCCTTGCCCGAGATAGTTGATGATCAAAGCGGGCAGGACGAAATAGATCCAGCCCGCCTTGATAGGGCGGCGGCCGAAATGACCCATGTCGGCGTAAAGCGCCTCGGCGCCGGTCACCGCCAGCACCACCGAGCCCAACGACACGAAGGCCAGCCACCGCGATTCGATGAAGAAGCGCACCGCCCACAAGGGATTGAGCGCCCAGATCACGCCGGGGGCCTGCGCGATGCTGAGCGCGCCGAGCACGGCGAGGGTGATGAAATAGACTCCGATCACCGGACCGAACATCGCCCCCACCGCGGCGGTGCCGCGCTGCTGAATCATGAACAGGCCGAGAAGGATGACGATGGCGATCGGCACGACCCAGGGCTGCAGCCCGGACTGCACGACGACCAGCCCCTCGACCGCAGACAGGACCGAAACGGCGGGTGTGATCATCGAATCGCCGTAGAACAGAGCGCAGGCGAAGACTCCGAGCAGGATGATCGCCGTGCCTCCGCGGGCTGCCTCGGTCTTGCGGGCGATGAGCGCGAGGAGGGCGAGGCTGCCGCCCTCACCCTTATTGTCGGCGCGCATCAGGATGGTCACGTATTTGATCGTCACGACGATCATCATCGACCAGAAGATCAGGCTGAGGACGCCGAAGATGTGGAGCTTGTCGACCGGCAGCGGATGGTGGCCGGCGAAGGTCTCGCGGAAGGCGTAGAGCGGCGAGGTGCCGATGTCGCCGAAGACGATGCCGATGGCGCCGACCGTCAGCTTGAGCAGGCTGCCATGGTGATGATGTCCGCCATGCGGATCGCGCACGTCGGCAAGTGGCGCCGGGGCCGATGCGGCTTCGCTCATCCTTCGTCCCTTGGCACTGGCCCGGTATGAATAGCCGAACGGCGCGATCCGTTCCGGTCCCGGATCGCCGCGTTTGCTAGGATTTCAGGCGGCGGGGGGCAAGGGCTGTCACGTCATCCCCAGAAGGGACCCCATCAAAGTATTACTTTGATGGGAACCCGAAGGCGGGGATCCCAGCGGGTGAGACCGCGGCGCCTTTCACCCCCTGGGGCCCCAGCCTTCGCTCGGGCGACGGTTACTCCGCGGCCGCGGTCGCCGCGGCGTCCTTCTCGGCGGCCTGCTTGGCGCGGAAGACGTCGCTCCTGTGGGCGCGGGCGGCCATCGCCTCCCAGGCGCCGGCGGCGCGCAGGCAGCGCTCGCGGACATTGTCGAGAGTCGCCTTGTCGGCGTCGGCGCGGGCCTCGGCGGCCCGGGCGGTGTAGAAATCGTGCTGGGCGGACATAAAGGCTTTCTCTTCTCCCCCTGCGGTCAAATGGGGACACGTACCTTTTTGCGAAAGGTGCGTGTCCCCCTTTTCGGCTAGGCCGACTGTATGTTGACGGCGCTGGTCTTGCCGCGGCGGTCGGTCTCGAGCTCGAAGGAAACGCGCTGGTCGCGGTCGAGAGTCTGCATGCCGGCGGCCTGGACGGCGCTGATATGGACGAAGGCGTCGTTGCCGCCGCCGTCGGGCTGGATGAAGCCATAGCCCTTGTCGGCGTTGAAGAATTTGACGGTTCCGATGGTCATTTCACTTTTTCCTTTTGCGGTTGGCGGAACGTCATCGCTCCACCGGTGCTGCGAGAGGCGAGAGAAGGAAAAAGGAGCCGCAAAGCGCCAAAGA